>NZ_JACVTT010000038.1:0-41170 GCF_016624665.1 Stenotrophomonas sp. S39
CCCCCCCGCCCGCGCCCCCCCCCCGCCCCGGCCCGCCCCCCCCCCGCCCCCCCCCCCCCCCCCCCCCCGTTCAGGTGTTGCCGGGATCAGTTGTCCAGGCGGGCGGCGGCGGCAGCGGCCTCGGCCGGGGTGTCCGCAGCCTCGCCCTTGGCCACCAGGGTGGTCAGGGCCAGGTCGCCGGTCACGTTCAGCGCGGTACGGCACATGTCCAGGAAGTGGTTCACGCCCAGGATCAGGCCGATACCCAGCGGGTTCACGCCCACCATGGCGCAGATCATCGCCACCACCGGCAGCGAGCCGGAGGGAACGCCCGCGGTGCCGATGCCGCCCAGGATGCAGACCGCCATCACCATGACCTGCTGGCCAATGGACAGGTCCACGCCGAAGAACTGGGCCAGGAAGATCACCGTCACGCCCTCGAACAGCGCGGTGCCGTTCTGGTTGGCGGTGGCGCCCACGGTCAGCACGAAGCGCGACACGCGCTGCGGCAGGCCCATCTGGTCGGCCACGCGCAGCGCGGTCGGCAGGGTGGCGTTGCTGGAGGCGGTCGAGAACGCCATGACCGTCGCTTCCTGGGTATCGCGGAAGAACGACAGCGGCGAACGGCCCGACAGCCACACGGCCGCGCCATAGGTCACGATCATGTGCAGGCCCAGCGCCAGCACCACCACGCCCACGTAGGCGCCGAGGCGGATGATCAGCTCGAAGCCGAACAGCGCGGCCAGGTTGAACATGAAGCAGGCCACCGCATACGGGGCCAGGCGGATGACCAGGTTGATCAGGGTCATCGAGATTTCGAACACGCCTTCGATGGCGCGGCGCAGCGGGGCGACCTTCGCTTCATCGGTCAGCACCATGCCGATGCCGAACATCAGCGCGAAGAACATCAGCGAAAGGATGGCGCCGTTGTCCGAAGCGGCCTGCAGCACGTTGCTCGGCACGATCGACAGCAGCATGTCCATGCCCTTCGGCGTGCCATGGATGCCGGCGACGATTTCCTTGCTGCGCTCGGCGTTCTCCGAGAGCATCAGCGCGGCGGTCTGCGGGTCGACGCCGGCGCCCGGCTTGAGCACGTTGACCAGCACCAGGCCGATGCCCACAGCGATGCCGGACAGCAGCACGGTGTAGGCCAGGGTCTTCCAGCCGATGCGGCCGAGGGCGCGGATGTCGCCCATCTCCGACACGCCCATGATCAGCGCCGAGAAGATCAGCGGCACGATCAGCATGAAGATCAGGTTGAGGAACAGGCCCGACGCCGGCGTGGTGATGTAGTCCATGACCCACTTGGCACCGGCCTGCAGGCCATCGACGCTGCCGCCCAGGGCATGCACGGCGAGTCCCAGGACCAGGCCGATCGCAAAGCCGATGCCCATCTTCCAGTGCAGGGGCAACTTCTTCTTGTCGGCAGCAGCTGCTGTCATACGCGGCGTTCCTCGAAAAATGAATCTACTCTAACAAAGCGCGCAAGCCGCGCCGGTTCAGGGTCGCTGCGTGGGGTACAGCGGCGCCAGCCCAGTGTCGGCGGCCTCCTGCGGTGCCGACCAGTGCGGTCCGTCACGGAAGCATTCGCGCAGGCGTGCACGCAGTGCGGAGGCTTCGCCCTGCCCGCCCCAGCGCGCGGCCTGCAGGTCCAGCAGCACCTGGCGCTGCGCTGGATCAGCCAGGCGTTCGATCACCTGCTCCAGGCGCTCGACGCCGGCCATTGCACACAGCTGCGCCTGCACCTGGTCGAAACCTTCGCCGTCGAGCGCACGGCGCAGCTCGGCCACGCTGCCGCGCGGCACGCCACTGTGGTTGGCGCCTGCTGCTGTAGGCGACCCTGCAGGAGACACGTGGCGGCCACGGCGCCAGCCCCAGGCCAGGGTCAGCAGCCACAGCAGGGCGAGGCCGGCGGCGGCGGCGATCCACGGCCACGGGCGCGCGTCCGCGGCCCCCAGCGGCACTGCAGTCGGTGCGGCCGGCGGCGCGTCGTCGCCGGGCAGCGCGGCCTGGGTGTCGATGGGCTGGGCGGCCGGAGCGCCACCACGGCCGGCGGCCACCGCCAACGTCAGGTCCGGCAGCGTGGCCTGCTGGGCGCTGCCGCTGTCCACGTTCCACCAGGCCAGCCTGGGCCCGGGCACCACCAGCGTGCCGGCCTGGCGCGGCACGATCGAGTAGCGCCGGGTGATCTTCAAGCGCGGCGTGCTGCCGGTGAACGTCTCATCGTACTGGGCCGGCTCGGCGAAGACCTGCCCGGCATCGCCCACGTCGGGCACCGGCAGATCGGTGAACTGGGCGCGGGTCGCGCCGTTGGCCACGGCTTCGACCACCACGGTGGCCGCTTCGCCGGCACGCGCACTGTCCGGCGCCGTGGTGTAGCGCAATTGCAGGCCATGCAGCGGCAACCACGGCTGCGGTGCCTGCGCCGGCTGCGCGCGGACCTGCAGGGTACGCTCGGGGGCGACGGCATTCATGCGCCCGTCGCCGCCGGCGCCGAAGAAATCATCGAAGAAGCCACCCGCGGTGCGCCCGTTGAAGCGGGCACCGGGCAGGCGCAGCGGCCCGCTGCGTTCGGGAATCAGCAGGAAGCGCCGCTCCACCACGTTGTAGCGGCGGCCGTTGATCTGGCGCACATCGGTGCGGTCCTCGCCCACGCGCTGCAGCGACGCGCCCTCGGGCGTATCCAGCACCAGCTCGCCGGAGGCCAGCTGCGAGGCGAAGTAGAGGCGCACCACCACGCCGACGCTCTGCTGCACGTAGGGCTGCGCATCATCCACCTCGGTTTCGACGAAGGCGACGGCGTTGCTCTGTGCGGTGGCCACCGTGCCCGCGCCCACCTGCAGCTGCAGCGGCTCGGTGCGCTGGCTGCCCACCTGCAGCGAGGGCACCAGCAGGGTGCCGCTGCGGCGCGGGGTCAGCGTCACCGAGTAGACAGTGCGCTGCTGCATGCTGCCGTTGCTCCATTGCACCTGGCGGTTGCTGCCCTGCGCGCCGAGCACGAAATCGGCATTCAACGGCGCGTAGTCCGGGCTGCCCTGGTCGGTTTCCACCTGCAGCGTGACCGGTTCACCGAGCTGCGTGCTGGTCGTCTCCAGCCACGCGCGCGTCTGCGCCAGCGCGGCCGATGGCAGCCAGGCCAGCAGCATCGCCAGCAGCAAAGTCACGTGGAGTGTCCTGCGCGGCACGCCGATCATCGCCCTTCCCTCTTTCTACGTTCGTTTTCCAGCTGGAACTTGGCGCGCAGCAACGAGCCCGGGTCATCGGGCACGCGGCGCATCCAGGCGTCCACGGCCTGCTGCTCTTCGCGCTGCTGCGGTGTACGCCCGTCGCCACGTCCAGCGGGCTTGCCCTGCTCGCCCGGCCTGGATTGCTGCATGGCCTGCTGCATGCGCTGGCGCTGTTCCGCATCGGCCTGTGCCTGCGCCTTTGCATCAGCCGCCTGCGGACCGGCGTCCTGGCGGTCCTTGTCACCGGGCTTGCCCTGCTGCGGCGGCTGTTGATCCTGCCGGCCCTGCTGCGGGTCCTGCTGCCCCTGCCTGGGATCCTGCTGCCCCGGCGAACCCTTCTGGCCCTGTTGCTGCCCTTGCTGCGGCTGCTGCTGGCCCTGTTGCTTGTCCTGGTTGGAGCGGTTGTTCTGGTCCTTGCTGGACGGCGGCTTGCGCTTGCGCGCGGCGTCCACCACCGCACGGTTGGCCACCGCGTCGGCCATGCCGGGATGCTTGGCCAGCGCGCGGTCGTAGGCGGCGATGGCACCGTCGTAGTCGCCCTGCCGCGCCAGCGCGTTGCCCAGGTTGTACAGGCCGGCATCGCTGTCGATGCCTTCGAAGCGCGCGCGCGCCGTATCAAAATCGCCGTTGCGGTAGGCCTGCACGCCTTCGGCGATGCGTTCATGCTCGCGCTGGTCGGCACGCTGCCAGAGCGTGCCGGCTTCCCTGGCCGGTGTGTTGCGGGATTGCGCCTGCAGGTTGCCTGACAGCGGCAACAGCCCCACCGCCAGCACCGCGGCCAGCACCGCGCGGCGGCGGAACGCCAGCAGGGCCAGCAGCATCAGCGGCGGCAGCAGCCAGTAACCTTCGTCCTGCCAGTGCCTGCCCTGCCCCGGGCCCTGCCGTGCAGGGCCATCACTGGCATCCAGCACGTCCAGCGCGCGCAGGTCGCGGTCATCGGCGGCAATGCGCGCGTACTGGCCCCCACCGGCGGTCGCCACCGTGCGCAGGCTGCCTTCATCCAGCGCCGCCTGCGCGATCTGCCCGCTGCCATCGCGATAGGCTGCGCCCGTGGGCGTGCCCAGCCCCAGCACGGACACCTGCAGGCCGAGACTGCGCGCCTGTGTTGCGGCAAGAGCAGCGGCAGCATCGGCCTGGTCAGTGACCAGCAGGATGCGCCCGCGCAGGGTGCCGGTCTGGCGCAGCAGCTGGGTGGCCCAGTCGATGCCACGATCGGCATGCTGGCCATCGCGCGGCATCACATCCGGGGCCAGCGCATCCAGATAGAGCGCTACGTTGGCGGTGTCATCGGTCAACGGTGCAACGGTGTAGGCATCGTCGGCATACACCACCAGGGCGACCTGGCCGCCTTGCCGCGCACGCAGCAGCGCACCGATCTTCGCCCGCGCCTGCAGCAGCCGCGAAGGCGGCAGGTCGGTTGCGGTGATGCGGCTGGACAGGTCCAGCACCACCACCAACGGCGTGCCGGCCTGGTACATCGGCTGCGCCTGCTGGCGCCAGCTCGGGCCGGCCAGGGCCAGCACCGCCAGCGTGCAGCCCAGCAGCAGGGCCCACGGCAGGCGCGTACGGCGGCGCTCACCGGCCGCCAGCAGGTGCGACAGCAGGTGGGCATCGACCGCCTGCCGCCACGCATCGCTGCGGCGTTGCCGGTACAGCGTGGCGGCGATGACCAGCGGCAGCACCAGCAGCGCCCACAACCATTCCGGCCGCAGGAAATGCAGTGCGCCCGCATCGGGGAGGACGGCGTGGAGCTTCTGCAGGAATGTCGCGATCATCGGCGTCGCTCCGGCCAGAGCCAGGCCAGCGCGCCCAGCAGCAGGGCCAGCGCCAGCGGCCAGGCATAGCGTTCGCTGCGCGGGCGCAGGCTCGGGCCCTTGGCGGCGATGGGTTCCAGCCGGTCCAGCTCGGCGTAGATGCCAGCCAGCTCGTCGGTGTCGCGGGCGCGGAAGAATCGGCCCCCGGTCATCTCGGCAATCCTGCGCAGGGTGGCTTCATCCACTGGATCACGATCACTGGCGATGGGGATGCCGAACAGGCGCATGCTGCCATCGCTGCCAAAGGCGACGGTGTGCACGCGCACGCCTTCGGCACGGGCCAGTTCGGCCGCGCGCAGCGGCTCCAGCACACCGGCATTGCTGACGCCGTCGGTCAGCAGGATCAGCACGCGCTGTCCTTCGGGTTGGCTGCGCAGGCGCTTGACCGCCAGCGCGATCGCATCGCCGATGGCCGTTTCGCGCCCGGCCAGGCCGACCACGCTGTCGCGCAGCTGGTCACGCACGCTGGCCAGGTCGGGGGTGATCGGGGTGAGGGTGTACGCGCGGTCACCGAACACCAGCAGGCCGACACGATCACCGGCACGCCGGTCGAGGAAGTCGGCCAGCACCGCCTTGGCCGCGGTCAGGCGTTCCACTGCCTGCGAGCCGAGCACCATGTCCGGCTCGCTCATGCTGCCGGACACATCCATCGCCAGCATCATCTGCCGGCCCTGCTGCGGCGGCGTGATGGCCTCCCCCAGCTGCTGCGGCCGCGCCATCGCCACACACAAGGCGGCCCACGCCAACCACAGGATGAGCGTGCGCAGCCAGGACGCATCAATGCGCCCGCCCCCGGACAATGCCTGCAGCTCGGCTGCGGCATAGGGCACGCGCAGGGCTGCACCGGGGTCGGCACGGCGTTTCCACAGGTGCATCAGCAGCGGCACCGGCAGCGCGAAGAGCGCCAGCGGCCAGGCCAGCTGCAGGTCCGGCCAGGGCCAGTAACTTGCCAGCAGGCTCATCGGCGGCGCTCCTGCAGCAATTGCAGGTATCGCTCGCGCGCCCAGCGACGGACCTCGGCCACGTCGCCTGCTGCGACCTGCGGCCGGTAGGCGCCTTCGGCCAGCAGGCGACGCTGCGGCTCGGACAACTGCTCCTTCGGATCAATCCGCTGCCACCAGGCCTGGTCATGCAGGGCTTCGCTGCCGGGCTGGGCCAGCCGCGCGGCACGGCGCAGCAGCCCGGCGATGGCGGCCAGCTCGGCCGCTGCGGCGGGCGCGGCCTGCAGCTCCCGGTCGAACTGCTGCAGCCAGCGCTGGCGACGGCGGCGACGGCGCTGGCTGATGAACACAAGAACGCCCAGCACCAGCAGCAGGACGGCGGCCAGCATCAGCCAGCCCGGTGCGGGCGGCCACCACGACGGTGGCGGCGGCAGCGCGACATCGCGCAGCGGCAGCGCCGCACTCATGCCGGCACCTCGGTGGGCGCAGGTGCCAGCCAGGCATCGCTGGGGGCGTCGGTGGAAAGGACCTGCACATCGACCCGGCGAGCGGCCAGCTGCTGGCGCAACGCCTGCAGCGGTTCGACGAAGTGGGCGTGCCAGTGGTCCTGCACCTCGCTGCGGCGCAGGTCCAGGCCGATGCGCTGCTGTGCTGCCAGGAACTGCAGCGGTGCCGACGGCGGCTGCAGTTCCAGCGGGTCGACCAGCAGCAACAGGGTCAGGTCATGGTGCTGGGCCAGGGCACTCCAGCGCGCCGGCGCGATGCGCAGGGCCTGCTGGGGATCGGCCAGCACCAGCATGCGCGCGCCGGGGCGCAGCACGCGGCCGGCGTGGTCCAGCGCACGCTCCAGGCCGAGGTCATCGGCGGGCGGTTGCGCGTACCAGCGGGTCAGTGCGTCGAGCACGCGCAGCACGCCACGCGGCCCGCCGGCTGGAGCAATCGGTGGTTCACGGTCGCTGCCGCGCAGGGCGCCGATACGGTCGCCACGACGCTGTGCCGACCATGCGGCCACGGCACCGGCGCGTGCAGCCTGCACCGATTTGAAACGAACGCGCGTGCCGAAGTACAGCGCGGGCGAGGTGTCGGCCACGATCAGGCTGACCCGCTCGCGCTCGGCCTGGAACAGCTTGGTGTGGGCGCGACCGGTACGTGCGGTCACCCGCCAGTCGATGTGCCGCGCGTCATCGCCGGCGACGTATTCGCGTGATTCGGCGTACTCCATGCCGCGCCCACGCAACGGTGAGGGCGCCTGGCCGGCATTGCCGGCACGCCCACGGCGTGGCGGTGGCGGTCGCTGTGCCAGGCGGCGCAGGGCCACCAGTTCGGCCAGCTGCGGGCGCAGGCCATCGCCTTCGACCACGCGGGCGCTCTGTGGCGCGGATGGATCGGACATGCGCAGGCTCAGGGTGCCGGCACGCGGGCCAGCAGTTCCTGCACCAGGCGCTCGCCATCCCAGCCTTCGGCAGTGGCTTCGTAGCTGGGCAGCACGCGGTGGCGCAGCACATCGGCGGCCACGGCACGCACGTCATCGGGGGTGACGAAGTCACGACCGGCCAGCCAGGCCCGCGCACGCGCACAGCGCTCCAGCGCGATCGAGCCACGCGGGCTTGCGCCCCAGGCGATGCGGCGGCCGAGGCCGACGTCATAGCGCGACGGATCGCGCGAGGCCAGCACCAGCTCGATCAGGTAACGCTCCAGCGCTGGCGCCATGTGCAGGTCCAGCACTTCGCGACGGGCGTCGAAGACCACCTGCATCGGCAGCTTTTCCGGTGCGGGCGCCGCGTCGCCGAGGGCGCCACGTGCACGCTCGCGGGCCAGGCGCAGGATCTCCGATTCAGCGGCCTGGTCGGGATAGCCGATCCGCACATGCATCAGGAAGCGGTCCAGCTGCGCCTCGGGCAGCGGGAACGTGCCCTCCTGCTCGATCGGGTTCTGCGTGGCCATCACCAGGAACAGCGACGGCAGCGCATAGGTATGCCTTCCGACAGTGACCTGGCGCTCGCCCATCGCTTCCAGCAGGGCCGACTGCACCTTGGCCGGGGCGCGGTTGATTTCATCGGCCAGCAGGATCGGATGGAAGATCGGGCCCGGCACGAATTCGAAGCGGCCTTCCTGCGGACGCCAGATCTCGGTACCGGTCAGGTCGGCCGGCAGCAGGTCCGGGGTGAACTGGACACGGGCGAAATCAGCTTCCAGGCGCGAGGCCAGCGCGCGGATGGCGGTGGTCTTGGCCAGGCCGGGGGCGCCTTCGACCAGCAGGTGGCCATCGGCCAGCAGAGCGATCAGCAGGCGCTCGACCAGCGCGGCCTGGCCGACGATCTCGGCCGACAAGGCGTCACGCAGGCCGATGAAGGCCGCATGCAGCTGCGAGGGGGTCGGCGCGGGCGGCGCGGTGGTTGTCGCGTCGGGCGGCGCGTTCGACGAATCGGGCATCGGCGGTGGCAGGTTCATGGGGGCCTTTGACCGGCGCGGGGTGGCACGGGTTCCCCACATCATCGCAGGCCGGTCCCGGGATTGGATCAAGGACGGATGAATGGCCATCCATGCAGGGCATGGCGCCACAACGAACCGGGGCCGCACATGGCGGCCCCGTTTCGAACAGCGTGTGATGGCTGGCTCAGCCCTTCTTGGCCACGCGCAGCACCTTCGGGGTCACGAACACCAGCAGTTCGGCCTTGTCCTTGTTGCGGCCACGCTTCTTGAACAGGTTGCCCAGGAACGGCACGTCGCCCAGGAACGGCACCTTGCTGACGCTGCTGCGGTCGGTGAACTCGTACACGCCACCAATCACCACGGTCTGGCCGTCTTCCACCAGCACGGCGGTGTTGACTTCGCGGCGGTTGATTTCCGGGATTTCACCGTAACCGGCCAGGGTGATGTAACGCTGCACTTCGTCCTTCTTGACCTCCATGTTCAGGAACACACGGTTGTCGTCGGTGATGGTCGGGGTGACCTTCAGCTGCAGCACCACTTCCTTGAACTGGACGTTCGGGGTGGCGGCACCGCCGGCGGCACCGCCGCCGCTGATGGTCACGTAGCCGATTTCCTTACCCTGCTTGATCAGGGCCTCGCGCTGGTTGGTGGTCACCACGCGCGGGTTGGAGATCACTTCACCGCGCGACTCTTCCTGCATGGCCGACAGTTCGACGTCCAGCAGGTAGCCCGCGTTGAGGATCGACAGTGCCAGCGAGCCCGGGTTGCTGGTGGAGGCCACCGGCAGGTTCCAGTTGAGGCCGTCGCCAATCTTCGAGGCAGTCGGAACCGGGGCGGGGCCGACGCTGCCGCCAATGATCCAGTCACGCACGGCATTGGCGTTGGCTGCGTTGGTGTCCACCTGCGAGTTGAGCGTGCTGTGGTTCTGGGCCACGTTGCCGCCGAAGAACACATTGTCGCGGCTGCCGCTGATGCCGAACTTCGCACCCAGCTCGCGGGCGAAGGTATCGGTGGCGATGACGATGCGGCTCTCGATCAGCACCTGGTCGACCGGGCGGTCGATCACGTCGATCAGCTCGCGCATGCGCGCGATCTTCTTCGGGATGTCGCTGATCATCAGGGTGTTGGTGCGCTCGTCGGCCACGATGCGGCCGCGCGAGGACAGGAAGCCACTCTCTTCATTGCTGGAGCTGCTGCCACCGTTGCCACCGCCACCACCGCCACCGATGCCCTTGGCTTCGGTCAGCGCTTTGAAGATCTGCGAGGCGCTGTGGTAGTTGATCTGCACGTAATCGGTCACCAGATCCTCGCGGTTCTCGATGGCGATGCGTGCGTCTTCCTTTTCCTGCTCGAACTTGGCCAGCTCAGCCTGCGGCGCGACCCAGATCACGCTGCCATCCTGGCGCTTGTCCATGCCCTTGGCGCGCAGCACGATGTCCAGTGCCTGGTCCCACGGCACGTTGACCAGGCGCAGGGTCACATTGCCCTGCACCGAATCGGACGCCACGACATTCAGGTTGGATTCTTCGGCGATCAACTGCAGCACGGTGCGCACCGGCACGTCCTGGAAGTTGAAGGTCACCGGCTTGCCGCTGTAGCCACGCTGCGGCACGCCCTTGGCGGCCTGGGTGACGCTGCCTGCGGTGACGGCACCGACGGCGGCCGGTGCCTTGCGGGCACTGATCTCCACCACGTACTCGTTGCCGCTCTGGTAGGCCAGCGATTCAACCGCGCCGCCGGTGCTCAGCACCAGCTGGGTGCCTGCGCCGGACGGCTTGGCGTCGATGCGCTGCACCGGCGTGGCGAAGTCGGTGACGTTCATCGGCTTCTGCAGGTTGGCCGGCAGCCGGGCATTGCCGACGTCGACCACCACGCTGTTGTCCTGCGTGCGCAGGTCAGGGATGGCGCCCTGGCCGTCGAACTCGACGATCAGGCGGCCGCTGCCGTCTTCGCCGCGTTTGAAATCGATCCGCTGCACCGCCAGCGATGCCGGCGCGGTGGACTGCGCTGCAACGGTGGTGCTGGCCGGCTTCTCAGCCGGTGCGGCAGCCAGTGCCGGAGCGCAGGCCAGCATCAGCGCGACTCCCAGCGCGCTGATGCGGTTCAAGGTAGAGCGCCGGATGGGTCGCAGCCCCTTGGCTTGGTGAAAAGTCATCGTGCTATCCCCAGTAAACGATCATTGATCATCGAGCGCGAGCGTGGCCGGACGTTCCAGCCAGCCCCCCGCGCCGTCCGGCACAAGTTCGATCAGTTCCACGCGGTCTTCGTAGACCGCGGTGACCCGCCCGTCGCTCTGCCCAAGGTAACCACCCGGGCGCACCCGGTAGGTCACCTTGTCGGGCCCCATCACCAGGGCGACCGTGCCGCCTCCGGTACCGATGGTGCCCACCATGTCCAGCGCATCCAGCGGGAAGCCTTCAAGCGGCTCCTTGCGCCGGTTCGGATCCGGACGGGTTCCACCAGCCCCCTGCTGCGGATTGGTCCAGGCATCGGTGAACGGATCGCGCATGCCCTGCGCGGAGTATTCGAAGGTCTCGAACTGCTGCATCACCGGCAGCGGCTCCAGCGGCTGCGCCGGTCGTGCACGTTCGCTGGCGACCCAGGTTTCAAGGTTGGGCGCGTCGCCCGGCGTGCTGGTGACGCCGCGGCCACAGCCGGCCAGCATCAACACCGCCAGGGCCATGCCGCCTCGTGCAATGAAGGAACGGATCACGGCTGCGCCTCCTTGCCGGCTTCAAGCTGCTGCTGTTCGGCGACCTCGGCATCATCCAGGTAACGGTAGGTCTTGACCGTACCGGACAGCTCCAGCGCACCGGCACGGCTGTTGCCGTTGGCCTTGTCGACAGGCTTCAGGTTGATGTCGTGCATGGTCAGGATGACCACGCGCGGCAACGAGGCCACGCCACTGACGAACGCGCCGAACTGGTGGTAGCTGCCCACCATCTTCAGTTTGATCGGCTTCTCGGCGTAGAACTCCTTGATCTGTTCCTGTTCCGGCTCGAACAACTGGTTGGTCAGGCCGCTGGACAGCGCGGTCTGCGAGATGTCGATGATCAGGTCCGGCATTTCGGTCTTGCTGGGCAGCTGCCGGAGCATCTGCTGCAGGACCTGCTCCATCTGCGCCAGCTGCTGCTTGAGCGGTTCCAGGTTCACCGCGCGCGCCTGTTCCTTGCTGAACTGGTCACGCAGGGTGGTTTCCTGTGATTCCAGGCCCTCCAGCTCCTCGCGCTTGCCGCTGATCAGCAGCATGTACGCGACGAACATGATGACCAGGGCGATCAGCGCGCAGAACACGATCTTCGCGTTCCGCGGCCAGTTGCCGATGTCGTTGAAATCCAGGCTCTTGACGTCGAATTTCTTGCTCATGCGCGGTCCCCCTGCAGCGGGGCATGGAAGGCCTGCGGCGGTTGGGCCAGGCGGCTCCCTTCAGGCTTGGGCGGGGCCGCCGGGGTGGCTGCCGGTGCCGCCGGAGCGGGCTGGGCAGCCGGTGCCTTCGCGGGGGCAGCCGGTGCCGGCGGCGGCGTCGGGGCTGCGCCGGGCTGGGCAGGTGCCGGGGCCGCCGAAGCGGCATCGGCGCCAGCCGCCAGCGGCGCGACGGCCGGAGCCGCAGCACCCGGTGCCGCGACCGAACCATCGGCGTTCAGGCCTGGCGTGGTCGACTCATCGCTCTGCGCCGGCAGTTTCACCGTCACCTTGAACTTGTACGGCAGGGCCTTGACGTCAGCCAGCAGGTTGCCCTGGCTCGACTCCTTGTCCGGCGCGCTGGCTTCGATGATCGACAGTTCCGGGCTGGTCATCCAGCCGGACACTTCCAGGTTGCGCATGTACGCCGAAACGCGTGCATTGGACTGGGTCCGGCCTTCCAGGGTGAGCATGTCACCGTCCTGGGTCAGGGCGGTGAGCACGACGCCATCGGGAATCGTGCGGACCAGGGCGTCGAACAGATGGACCATCTGCGAACGCTTGGCCTGCAGCTGCTCGATGACGGCCTTGCGGGCCAGCAGGCGGTTCTTCTGCTCGTCGAGGCGCTTGATCTCCTCGTTCTGCTTCTTGACCTTCTCGATCTCGGTCTGCAGGTAGGCGTTGCGATCCTGCTGGCCGCTGACCTGCATGTCGTAATAGAACCAGATCAGCAGGGACAGCAGCAGGCCGCCGAGCGCGGCCATGCCAAGCATGACGCCGAACTCGCGCTGGCGTTGCTTGCGCCGTTCGGCGCGCCAGGGCAATAGATTGATGCGTGCCATCAGTCGAAGCTCCTCAGTGCCAGACCGGTAGCGATCATCAGCGCGGGGGCATCCTGGGCAAGCGCCTGCGCCTGCACCTTCGGGCCCAGGGTCATCTGTGCCAGCGGGTTGGCGACCACGGTCGGTACGCCCAGCTGTTCCTCGACCATTTCCGGCAGGCCGGCCAGCGCGGCGCAACCGCCCGCCAGCACGATGTGGTCGACACGGTTGAATTCACTGCCCGCGTAGAAGAACTGCAGCAGGCGGCTGATCTGCTGGACCGTCGCCTCCTTGAAGGGTTCCAGCACTTCCACTTCGTAGCTTTCCGGCAGCCCGCCCTGGCGCTTGGCCAGGCCGGCTTCCTCGTAGCTCAGGCCGTAGCGGCGCATGATCTCGTCGGTCAGCTGCTTGCCGCCGAACACCTGTTCGCGGCTGTACAGGCTGCGGCCACCGCGCAGGACGTTGAGGGTGGTCATGGTCGCGCCGATGTCGACCAGGGCGACCACGCCGTCGTGGGACACCGGCAGCTCGCTGGCCACCAGGGCGAAGGCGTTCTCGACCGCGAAGGCCTCCACGTCCATCACCTTGGCCTGCAGGCCGCCCAGCTCCAGCGCCGACTGGCGCAGCTCGACGTTCTCCGAGCGCGAGGCAGCCAGCAGCACCTGGACCATTTCCGGGTTGTTCGGGATCGCCCCGATCACCTCGAAGTCCAGGTTCACTTCCTCGATCGGGTACGGAATGTAGTTGACCGCTTCCAGCTCGATCTGGGCTTCCATGTCGGCTTCGTCGAGGTCGGCCGGCATCGGGATCACCTTGGTGATCACCGCCGAACCGGCCACGGCGGCAGCGGCCAGCTTGGCCTTGCTTCCGGAACGGTTCATCGCCCGGCGGATGGCCTCACCCACGGCCTCCACTTCGACGATGTTCTTTTCAACCACAGCATTCGGCGGCAACGGTTCCACGGCGTAGTGTTCCACGCGAAAACGATTGCCACTGCGGGAAAGCTGCAACAGCTTTACCGCAGTCGAACTGATGTCGACGCCAATGAGCGGCGACTGACTTTTTGGGATGAGCCCCACGGTTTCTCCCCTGCCGACGGGCACTTGGACACAGGATCTGCGTCCGCGCATTAATAACGTATTTTTAGCGAATGGCAACCGCCCTGCTGTGAAATCCCTCACAGGATGAACACGCAGCCCCTGGCAGTTCCCCTTGCGTTCCCCGGTGCCGGCCCCAGCCGCCACCTTGCGTAATCTATACTCTGCGACCACGAAATTCGCAATCGGAATCTGACACCGATGACTCGTCTCCGCCGCTGGCTGCGCTGGATCTTTTTTGTTGTCCTGGTCCTGGCGCTGGTCGGTGCTGCCGCCGTGGGCGGCCTGTACTACGCCGTATCGTCCAAGCTTCCCGACGTGCAGACCCTGCGCGACGTGGAGATGCAGGAGCCGATGTACGTCTATGCTGCCGACGGCAAGCTGATGGCCGTCTTCGGTGAAACCCGGCGCACCCCCATCACCATGAAGGACGTGCCGGAGAACCTGAAGAGGGCTTTCCTGGCCACCGAGGACGCCCGCTTCTATGAGCACGGCGGCGTGGACTACAAGGGCATCGCCCGCGCGGTCTGGCTGCTGGCCACCACCAGCGACCGCCGCGTGCCGGGTGGGTCGACCATCACCCAGCAGGTCGCCCGCCAGTTCTTCCTGAGTTCCGAATACAGCTACACCCGCAAGCTGGCCGAGATCCTGCTGGCCCGCAAGATCGAGTCGGAGCTGAGCAAGGACGAGATCTTCGAGCTGTACCTGAACAAGAGCTTCTTCGGCAACCGTGCCTACGGCGTGGCCGCGGCCGCCGAGTTCTACTACGGGAAGAAGCTGAACGAGCTGGACCTGGACGAGATGGCCTCGCTGGCCGGCATCCCCAAGTTCCCTTCCTCGGGCAACCCGATCTCCAACCCGGAGCGTGCCCGCCAGCGCCGCGACAACTACGTGCTGCAGCGCATGGCGGACCTGAAGTTCGTCAGCCAGGCCGAAGCGGATGCCGCCAAGGCGGTGCCGATGCATGCCACCCCGCATGAGCCGCCGGTGCAGGTGTATGCCCCCTACGTGGCCGAGCTGGTGCGCCAGGAAATGATCGCCCGCTTCGGCGGCGATGTGGTCAACAAGGGCTATCACGTCACCACGACGATCGATTCCACCCTGCAGGAATCGGCCAACGTGGCCGTGCGTGACGGCCTGCTGCTGTATGACCACCGCCACGGCTGGCACGGCGTGGAAAAGCAGGTGCAGCTGGGCGCCGCGGATGACGCTGCCGCCCTGGCCGAGCACCTGCGCGGCATCCCCGGCCAGGCCGGCCTGCTGCCGGCCATCGTCGCCAGCACCGGCGCCGACGGCAGTGCCACGGTGGTCATGGCCAACCGCAGCGAGGTCGTGCTGCCGGCCGCCGCCGCCAAGTGGACCAACAAGACCCCGGGCAAGCTGGTGCAGCGCGGCGACATCGTGCGCGTGCGTGCCGGGGCCAAGGAAGGCGAATGGCTGCTGGACCAGATCCCGCGCGGCCAGTCCGCCCTGGTCTCTCTGGATGCCCACAGTGGCGCCCTGAAGGCCCTGGTCGGCGGCTTCAGCTTCTCCGGCAACAAGTTCAACCGTGCCACCCAGGCACGCCGCCAGCCGGGCTCGAGCTTCAAGCCGTTCGTCTATGCGGCCGCCTTCGACAAGGGCTACAACCCGGCCTCGATCGTGCTCGACGCCCCGGTCGTGTTCCGCGACCGCCGCGGCAAGACCTGGGCCCCGCAGAACGACGGCGGCGGCTTCCGTGGCCCGATGCGCCTGCGCGAGGCCCTGGTGCAGTCGCGCAACCTGGTCTCGGTGCGCCTGCTCGATGGCATGGGCGTGGACTACGCGCGCAAGTACATCAGCGAGTTTGGCTTTGCCGAATCGGAGCTGCCGCCGAACCTGTCGATGTCGCTGGGTACCGCTTCGCTGACGCCTCTGTCGGTGGCCCGCGGCTACGCCGTGTTCGCCAACGGCGGCTCGCGCGTGGACACCTGGCTGATCGACCAGGTCAGCGACCGCGACGGCACCCTGGTGTTCAAGGAGAACCCGGCCCTGGCCTGCCGCGAGTGCGCCGGCACCAGCGACCAGCCGGTGAACCAGGTGGTGGATGGCTTCAACTTCGGTGCCCCGGCACCCAAGCCCGATGCCACCGCCGCGGCCAAGCCGGCCACCGAGGACCCGGCCGCGCCGGCCAACCCGGACGCCCGCACCGCCCCGCGCGCGATCGACGCCCGCACCGCCTACCAGCTGGTGTCGATGATGCGCGACGTGGTCCAGCGCGGTACCGGTACCGCCGCCAAGGTGCTCGGCCGCGCCGACCTGGGTGGCAAGACCGGTTCGACCAACGACCATCGCGATGCTTGGTTCTCCGGCTTCGGCGGCCCGTACGTCACCACCGTGTGGGTGGGCCGCGACGACTTCCGCTCGCTGGGTTACCGCGAATACGGTGGCAAGGCCGCCCTGCCGATCTGGATCGACTACATGCGCGTCGCCCTGAAGGACGTGCCGCTGGCCGAGAACGAACCGCCGGCCGGCATGGTCCAGGCCACGCTCAATGGCGCCGTGGAGTGGGTGAAGGTGGAAGACATGGACCGCCTGACCGACTACGACCTCAACCTGCAGAACACCCCGCAGGCTGACGCGGCAGCGTTCGACATCTTCTGAGGCAGGCAGTGGTGGGTGCCAACCGTTGGTTGGCACGATGGATCTGGTAGGTGCCAACCGTTGGTTGGCACGATGGCATCCGCCGAGCATGGGCTCGGCTCTACAAGAACATGCCCACCCCCACGCAGGTGTCACATCCCTGCGCTACCCTGCACCCAGGTCGCATCAGGAGTCTTTGCATGCATCGGGCACGTCAGCATGCTGCCAGCCAGACCCGCGAACGGCGCCACCGCCTCGCCCACGAAGCCGCCCGCCTCATGGCCGAAAGCGGCATCCGCGACTACCACCAGGCCAAGTTGAAGGCCGCCAGCCGGCTCGGCATCCACGACGATGCCTCCCTGCCCCGCAACGTCGAGATCGAAGACGCCCTGCGCGAGTACCAGCGCCTGTTTTCCGGACCAGAGCACGGCAACGACCTGCAGCGCCGCCGCGAGGCTGCCGTGCGTGCCCTGGAATTCCTGCATGGGTTCGCCCCGCGCCTGGTCGGGCCGGTGCTGGACGGCACCGCCGATGCCAACAGCCCCGTGCAGCTGCACCTGCACAGCGATGATCCGGAAGCCGTGCACCGCTTCCTGGACGAGCACGGCATCCCCGCCGAATCGCGCGTGCGGCGGCTGCGCCTGGACCGCGAACGCAGCCTGGACGTACCGGTGTGGGTGTTCAGTGCAGAGGAGCTGACCTTCGACCTGGCCGTACTGCCCTACGACGCACTGCGCCAGGCACCGCTGTCACCGGTGGATGAGAAGCCGATGCGACGCGCCTCCATCGCCCAGTTGCGGCAGCTGCTGGCCGAAGCAGAGATCACCGCCTACATCGGCGGGGGCGCCCAGCAGCAGCGGTAAACACATCAGGCCGCCCTTCGGCGGCCTGATGTCCAGATCATTCGAACGCGCACTATCAGAAGAAGATCGCGTACAGGATCAACAGCGGAATCGGCACGCCCAACAGCCAGAGCAGGATCATTTTCATGTCAGGTCTCCTTGCATGGAATACGGGTTACAGGTCGCGGCGGCGGCCGCCCCAGGTGGCGCTGAGGCTGGCGAAGAACGCGCCGATCAGCAGGGTGATGAACAGCCACAGCGCGGCATACGCCGTTGCCTTGCGGGCATCGTCGGCCGCCTGCTTGGCGGTGTTCTTTGCCTTTTCCAGCGCAGCCCGCATGCGCGTCTGCACGTCGGTCACGCGCGCCTGGGCTTCGGCCGGACTCATGCCGGTTTCGCGTGCGATCAGCTGCGACACGTACTGGGTGTCGGCGGGATCCAGCCCGTCACCCTGCAGGCTGTTGATGATGATGCGGTTCACTTCGGCACGCACTTCGCGGCGGTCACCCATCGGCCCGTTGCCCGGCATCGGGCGCGGCGGCGGCGGCGCTGCGGCCGGGTCCATCGGTCCATTGCCGGCAGCGCCCGGTGCCTGCGGAGCCGGCGGCGCTGCGGCAGCCTCCGGGCCCGGCGGGGTAGCGCTGCGGAACAGCGAATCAACCCAGTAATTGAGATCACCGTCCGGCGCGGCGGCAGCAGCACTGCCGGCGCCCGCAGCGGCGACGCCTGCGGTGGACGCTGCGGCGCCAGCGGTGGCGCCCGCCACCTTTGCACCCGTGCCCAGCACCCCACCGATGGCCGAGGTCAGCAGGCCAGCCGTCAGCAGCGTGGCTACGGCCCAAGAGACAAAGCCGTGGGCGGTATCGCGGAAGTAGGTTTCATCGCCGTGGATCTGCGTCCACTTGGTACGCAGGCGGCCGGCCAGGTAGCCGCCCAGGCCGGAAGCGGCCAGCGCGGTGAAGGTGAGCCAGATGACGCTGGACCAACCGAAGGTTTCCTTGCTGACGCCTTCGAACGACCACGGCGACACCGAGGACAGGCCCAGCCCGACGCCGAGGATCAGCAGCACCAGGGACAGTGCGGCCGCCGCAGCGGCACCGGCGAAGATCGCACCCCACGACACCGCGCTTTCGCTGGGCGGTGCGACGATGGGTGCAGTGACGACGGTGGCGACGTCGGCGCCGAGCGGGCCGCGCTCGGGTGGGTCGAATCGGGTACTCATGGGGTGGACGCTCCGTATCGGGTGCTGCGGGTGCAGCGTGCGTCCTGAGGCTGCGCGTGCCGTTGTGAAGCTGGCGAGACCCTTGAATCACGCGGCCTTGGCGCGGGCGGGTCTACGCGAAAGGCGTGCCAACCAAGGTTGGCATCTACCAGGGCAAGAGCCGCCGGGCATGGCCCGGCGCTACCGGGGACGGTGCCGGCGCCGAGGGCATGCATGCGTGGATCGATGAGCGCGTCAGTAGATCCACGCCATGCGTGGATGGTTTTTCGCGAAGGCCCAAAGCGTGCCAACCAAGGTTGGCACCCACCATGCGCGGCGCAAAAAAAAACGCCCCGCGATGCGGGGCGTTCTCATCACGACTTACCGCGGGGATCAGCCCTGGTAATCGCGCACGTCTGCGCCGGTGTAGACCTGGCGCGGACGGCCGATCTTCATTTCCGGATCGACCTGCTGTTCCAGCCAATGCGACACCCAGCCGGAGGTACGGCCGAGGGCGAACATGACGGTGAACATTTCGGTCGGGATCTGCAGCGCCTTGTAGATGATGCCGCTGTAGAAATCGACGTTCGGGTACAGCTTGCGGGCGACGAAGTACTCGTCCTGCAGCGCGGCCTGTTCCAGCTTCACGGCCACGTCCAGCAGCGGATCCTGCACGCCCAGCTGCTTGAGCACCTTGCCGGTCATCTCACCGATGACCTTGGCGCGCGGGTCGAAGTTCTTGTACACGCGGTGGCCGAAGCCCATCAGGCGGAAGCCGGAGGTCTTGTCCTTGGCCTTGACCACGGCGGACTCGACGTTGTCGGCGGTGCCGATCTCTTCCAGCATCTTCAGCACGGCTTCGTTGGCACCGCCGTGGGCCGGACCCCACAGCGCGGTGACGCCAGCGGCGACCGAGGCATACGGGTTGGCACCGGTCGAACCGACCAGGCGCACGGTCGAGGTCGAGGCGTTCTGCTCGTGGTCGGCGTGCAGGATGAACAGCAGGTCCAGCGCCTTGACCACGTCCGGGTTCAGATCGTACTGGCCATCGGCCGACTCGAAGGTCTGCTTCAGGAAGCGGCTGACGTAATCCAGCGAGGTGTCCGGCTTGTTGGCCGGCAGGCCCTTGCCGTGGCGGTAGATCAGCGCCGACAGGGTCGGCACCTTGGCGATCAGGCGCACGGCGGCCTGGCGGCGCTGTTCGGCGTCGGACAGGTCCAGCGAGTCGTGGTAGATGGCCGACAGCTGCGCGATCGCGGCAGCCAGGATGGCCATCGGGTGGGCATCCTTGGCGAAGCTGCCGATCAGCGTGTTGATCGACTCATCGACGTTGGCTTCGGCGGTCAGCTCATCGGTGAAGGCCTTCAGCTGTTCGGCGCTCGGACGCTCGCCGTTGATCAGCAGGTACGCCACTTCGATGTAGCTGGACTTTTCCGACAGCTGTTCGATCGGGTAGCCGCGGTACAGCAGCACGCCCTTGTCGCCATCGATGTAGGTGATGGCGGACTTGCAGCTGGCCGTCGCGGTGAAGCCGGAATCGTAGGTGAAGAACCCCGTTTCCTTGGTCAGCTTCGCGATGTCGACGCAGTCGTTGCCGAGGGTGGGTTTGATGACGGGCAGAACGACCGACGTGTCGCCGGCGTTGAGCGTGACCTGATCAAGATCGGACACTGTGTGCGCTCCTTCATGGGAAGGCGCCTGCCCAAGCGCATTGGTCAGGCACGTGAATGACGTCCTCGGCCTGTGCCGGGGATCAGGTCATTATCGCACAGCAGCATTTGTCGGGTGCTAGACGGAAGTCGTAGACGACGGGCAGGAGGAACCCTGCCAGCAAGCGGCCTTGATGGGCAAAGATGCCATCCCCTGAACGGTCTGTTCCGCCATTCCAAACGCCCGTTGGGTGGGCGCCGGACAAAAACAAACGGCCGCGCAAAGCGCGGCCGTCGGTTCGAAGCTGGATCGACGGATCAGCGCGCGTAGCGCTTCTGGAACTTGTCGATACGGCCCGAGGTGTCGATCACCTTGTGCTTGCCCGTGTAGAACGGGTGCGAAGCCGAGGAAATTTCGACCTTGACCAGCGGGTATTCATTACCGTCGGTCCAGGTGGTGGTTTCCTTGGTCGCCATGGTGGAGCGGGTCAGGATCTTGAAATCGGAAGTGACGTCTTCGAAGACGACGTCGCGGTAGTTCGGATGGATATCGGCCTTCATGGGCTCACACCGTAAATGGGCTGGTGGTCAAGAGCGGCATTATAAACACCGGTTGCCTCGCGGAGCAACCGGTGTTTGCGCATCGGGCTCAGTTCGCGCCCAGCGCCTGCCGCACCAGGGCCTCGAAACGCGCCTGGTCGTAGGCCATCAACAGATCGCAGTTGTCCGGCTGGCCGGTCTGGCGGTTCCAGTCGACGATGGTGGCGCCGCGGCTGAACGTACCGTTCAGTTCCACGTTCAGCGGACGCGATTCCACCTGCAGCTGGCCTTCCGGGTTCAGCGCCCAGGCCATGGCGACCGCATCGGCGGTGTACCAGCGGCCACCCTTGGCGTCTTCGGACAGCGCGCGGGTCTTGCGCGAGATCAGCTCGTAGAAGCGGGCACGGTCGGTATCGGCCTGCAGCCACTGCTCCGCCTGCTCCAGCGGCAGGCCGTGGGCAACGGTGGCTTCCCAGTCCGAGACCAGCAGGTGCTTGAACGAGGTGAACACCACATGCGCGGCTTCCGGATCGAAGGCGATGTTGAATTCGGCGGCCGGGGTGATGTTGCCGTGGCAGGTGACCGCGCCGCCCATCACCACGATGCGCTTGATGCGCTGGGGCAGGGTCGGGTCCAGCTTCAGCGCCAGCGCGAGGTTGGTCAGCGGGCCGAGCATGACCAGCATCAGCTCGCCGGCATGCTGGTGCGACAGGCGCAGGATGGCCAGCGCGGCGTGCTCGGCCTCGGCCTGGCGGCTGGGCGGCGGCAGGTCCACGTCGCCATAGCCATCACGGCCGTGCACGTGGGCGGCGTCCATCGAGGGGTGGATCAGCGGATCGGGGCTGCCTGCGAACACCGGCACATCGGTGCGGCCGACGATGTCGCATAGCTTGAGGGCGTTGCGGACGGTGTAGTCGAGGCCGACATTGCCGGCGGCGATGGTCAGGGCGACCACGTCGTGCCGTTCATCGGCGAAGGCCATCAGCAGGGCCAGGGCGTCGTCCACACCGGGGTCGGTGTCGATCAACAGCGGGATCTTGTGGGTCATCGTTGCCGTCTTCAGATCGGCAACGAAGTGTGGACCGGGTTGATGACCGTTGCAAGTACAGGGGGGGAGGTGCGCAATTCTGCCTGCGATGGGATCCCCATCGCCCCCTCCCCGCTGCAGACACTGGACGCTTCATCCGGCAATGAATGCGGCTTGAACCCAGTCACGATCACCGCAGGCATTTCGGATTAGTTGCATGGCCGGGGCCGGGGCCGTTGCGCAGAGTGCCGTGGTTGCGTCCACAGCGGCCGCAGGTTGCGCAGCCGCCGATGCGAATCGGCCACTGGCCGGCGCTGGAAGCAGTCAAAGCGCCGGCCTCGCCGGCACCACCGGAGTGTCTTTCATGGAAACAACGGCGAGCCCGGAATGGCACCTGCGGAACCGACGAGTGCAGCCAGCACTGTGCACGGTGCTGGCAGCGCTGGTCCTGCTGTTGGCCGCGACAGTCCCGGCACGGGCTGGGCGCGAGCGTGCCCCCTCCCCTGCCACTGCGCCAGCGGCACCGCTGGTGGTGGGCATGCTGCGTGAGGGCTGGCCACCGTTCGAGAGCATCGACGACAGCGGCACGCCCCGCGGCGTGTCGGTCGGGATACTGGACTACGTCACACAGCGCACCGGCATGACGTGGACGCCGCGCTTCTATGAAACCTGGCCGGCGCTGTACCAGGCCGCCTGCCGAGGTGAAGTCGACCTGCTGCTGAGCGTGACGCCCAACGCAGAGCGTGCGGCCTGCCTGGTCTTCAGTCCTGCGTACTTCCAGGCTTTCCCGGTGGTGGTCACGCGCCGTGACCTGCCCGCCGTGGCCGATCTCTCCAGCCTTGCCGGCCGTCGCTTCGCAGTGGCACGCGAATACGCACTGTCTCCACTGCTCGCGCGCCGTTTTCCCTCATCGCCGCAGGTCATGGTGGATGGGCCCCGCGCTGCGTTGCGTGCAGTGGCCGAGGGGCGTGCCGATGCCTTTGTCACCAATCCGCATACCGCCCGCTTCATCATCGACGAACAGCATCTGGCCAACCTCAGGGTCGGCAGCCCGGTGGCGGTGCCGCTGGATACGCTGACCATCGCCGCACCGCACCGCAACGGCAAGCTGCTGGCGATGATGTCCGAGTTGATCGCCGGCATGCCGAGCCTGCAGAGGAACCAGTTGGCGCAACCTTGGCTTGCAGCACGCGCAGGTACCGATGCCAGAGGCCGGCTGCCGCTCAACAGCAGCGACCGCGCCTATCTTGACGGCCTGCCGCCGCTCCGGGTGGCCTACCTTGAGCAGCGCCCCCCGATCAGCTTCAGTGACTCGTTCGGCAATGCCAACGGTTACGCGCCGACGATGATGCGGCGCGTGGCCGAGGTACTGGGACTGCAGGTGGAGTTTGTCCCGTTCGCGTCGGCGGCGGCGATGAGGCAGAAGGCCGAGAGCGGGCAGTTCGATGCCATCGTTGGCTTGGCGCGTGGCAGCGATGTCGGCCGCGGGTATGTGCCGACCGTGCCCTATTCCTCGTTCCCGATCATGTTGGCCACCCGCGCCGACGCCAGCCCGATCGCGTCGCCCAGCGAGATGAAGGGGCGCACGGTGCTGGTATCGGAAACATTGGCGCCAGCGACGATCAGCTTCCTGGACATGGCCGGCGTGGATACCCGCACAGCCAGCGATGCAGGCGAGGCCATGCAGCAGGTTCGCCGCGGTGAAGCGGCCGCCTACCTGGACAACCTGATGGTGGTGGACCGTTTGCTGCAACGCGAGTTCTACGGCGAAATGAAGATCGCCGGAGCCCCCCGCAACCGCGATGAGCTGGTGATCCAGGTCGCGCGTGGGCAGCCGCGGCTGCGCATGCTGCTGGATTCGGCGCTGGCGTCGATTCCTGCCGCCCAGCAGGAGCGCCTGCGCAGCCAGTGGACAACACTGGCACCGTATCAGGAACTGTCCTGGCGGCTGGTGTGGAGCCGCTATGGCAGCATCCTGATTGCGCTGGCGCTGGGCGTGGTGCCGATTCTGATCTGGCAGCTCCGGCTGCAGCGCGAGGTCCGTCGGCGCAAGGCACTGCAGTCACTGTTGGCGCAGCGGTCCGCGTTCCAGCAACTGCTGATCGACAGCTCACCGCACCCGATGGCCGCAGTAAACCCGGAGGGTCACGTCGTCGCCAGCAACATGGCCTACCGCGAATCGTTCGCGACCGATGCCTTGGCCGGACCGTTCGTGCATCTGGCGGCCGGGGACAGCGAAGATATCCGTGGACGCGAACTGCTGTATGCCGAGGCCGATCAGCGTGATCGGGTGGGCATGTACTGGCAATTGGAGCTCAACGGAACCGCCGGCTTCCACGGCCGCGTCGCCACCCTGGTGGATGTGACGCCACTGCGTGCGGCTGAACGCCGCGCCAAGCAGGCCCAGCTGCGATTGGCGGACTTCACCGACAATCTGCCCGGCACGCTGTACCAGTACGCCATCGATGCTGATGGCAGCACCGCTTTCCAGTATGTCTTCGGTTCGCCACGCGAGCTGTTCGGCGTGGGCGCCGAGGACATCGTCGCCAATGAGGCGCTGGCGGTCCGCGCGGTGCATCCACAGGATCGGGCGCCACTGCGCGCGGCCATCGTTGACGCCAGCCGCGAGCTCCGTCCGCTGTCGATCGAGTTCCGTACCTGTGTGGGTGACACGGTGCGCTGGGTACGCAGCCATGCGGTTCCCTCGCAGCAGGCAGGCCGCGCGGTGATGTGGAACGGCTACTGGATCGACGTGACCGATGAACGCGAGCGCCGCCAGCAGCTTTCGGCCGCCACGCGCGCCGCCGAAGAGGCCGCGCTGGCAAAAGGCCGCTTCCTGGCGGTGATGAGCCACGAGATCAAGACCCCCCTGGGTGGCGTGGTGGGCCTGGTCGATGTGATCGCCCAGACCGCCCTGAGCCACGATCAGCGGCATCTGGTCGAGCTGCTGAAGGAGGCATCGGACAGGCTCGCCGGCACCATCGATGGCGTCCTCGATTTCAGCCGTCTCGATGAAGCGGCAGTCGCCATCGCCGCCGTTCCGACCCGGCTGCGGGAAGTGCTGGAATCGACCGTTGCAGCGATGCTGCCGCTGATACCGGCCGGCGTAGGCATCGCCATCGAGATCTCTGCCACGGTGGCCGAAGCGCATACCGTGGATCCCGCGCGGCTGCGACAGATCTTCGCCAACCTGCTCAGCAATGCGGCCAAGTTCACCCACGCGGGCAGCATCACCGTGACGCTGGGCGCGGGGTCGGTCGCCGAAGGCAGACAGCGGCTGCAACTGCAGGTAGCCGATACCGGTATCGGCATGGACGCAGCAACCGTGGCATCGCTGTTTGCGCCTTTCACGCAGGCTGCTGGCACACACGACCGTTATGGTGGCACCGGCCTGGGCCTGGCGATCTCGCAGCGCATCGCGCATCTGATGGGTGCGGCTATCGAAGTGCGGAGCGAGCCTGGCAAGGGCAGCTGCTTCACGCTTCATTTCGATGCCGATACGGCTACGCTGCCGGCCGTGCCACTGCGCTTCAAGGGCCTGCGCATTGCCGTGGCGGCTGCCACGGCTGAACCTCTGGCACGCATCCTGGAAGACGAGGGTGCGCGCAGGACCCACCAGGGCCCCGTCGATCTGCAACTGGGCGACGATCCCCTGCGCGCAGGCGTACCGCAGCTGGAGCCGGTGCAGCGGCCGATCGTGGGTGGCTACCAGCGTAGCGGGCGCCGGGCGCAGGTCAGCGTGGCACCCCTGCTGCGCCGCGCGGTGGTCGCAGCAGCAGAAGCGGTACTGGATGAGGCTGCCGATACAGCACTGCCGCCGTCGGCGGAATCATCGCCGGTGCAGGCCGCCCATCGCCGCTGCGCGCTGCTGGTGGATGACACTGCCATCAACCGCCACGTGCTGGCCCTGCAGCTGGACGTGCTCGGCTATCGCTGCCGGATCGCGGCCGATGGCAGCCTTGCGCTGGATCAGCTTCGCCAGGGCGGCATCGACGTGGTCATCACCGACTGCCGGATGGCACCGATGTCAGGCTACGAATGGGTACGCCGCTTCCGTGCCAGCGATATCGCAGGCGCGCAGGATCTGCCGATCCTGGGGCTCTCCGCCGCCAGGGACGATGGCCGGTGGCGCGAAGCCGGCATGAATGCTTTCCTGGAACGCCCCTTCGCGCTGCCGCAGCTGCGCGCCGTGCTGCGCCAGCTGGATCCAGTGCCGGAGAGCCCCCTCCCGGACAGCGCCGGGGGCACCTGCGGGCCACTGCAGCCACTGGGCAATGGGGCGGCGCTGGACGACCTGCGACGGCGGATACGTGAAGCGGCAGCAAGTGCACTGGCCGATGTAAAGCAGTTGCAGTTCGCCGATGCCGGCGACCGCCTGGCGGACTGGGCCCATGCCACCCTCGGTGCACTGGTACTGCTGGGCCATAACGATCTGACCCGATGGATGGCGGACTCGGAAGAGAGCCTGCGCACGACGCCTACCCTGGCGACGCTGGCCGAGTTCGCCGATCTGTTGTCCGAGCTGGAGCAATGGAACCAGCAGGAAGACCTTGGCTAGCAGCACCCACCCATCCGCGCACCCGATCCAGCCACATCATGCCGAGGCGTAGCGCACGGCGGTGCCGATCCAGCGGTTGACCACGCGGTCGGCCAATGCCGGTTGCTGGTCCAGCAGGCGCTCGGCCAGCTCGTGCACGCCCGGCAGCAGGCCGGCGTCGCGGGCCAGGTCGGCAATGCGGAAACCCGCAAGGCCGGTCTGGCGGGTGCCCAGCAGTTCGCCGGGGCCGCGCAGTTCCAGATCCTTCTCGGCGATGACGAAGCCATCGTTGGTTTCGCGCATGGTTTGCAGGCGCTCGCGTGCCATCTGCGAAAGCGGTGCCTGGTACAGCAGCACGCAGCGTGACACCGCCGAGCCACGGCCGACACGGCCGCGCAGCTGGTGCAGCTGGGCCAGGCCCAGGCGCTCGGCGTTCTCGATCACCATCAACGAAGCGTTGGGCACATCCACACCCACTTCGATGACCGTGGTCGCGACCAGCAGGTCGATCTCGCCGGCCTTGAACGCGACCATCGTCGCCAGCTTCTCCGCCGCCTTCAGGCGGCCGTGCACCAGGCCCACGCGCACGCCGGGCAGCAGCGCCTGCAGCGATTCGTAGGTGGCCTGCGCCGGCGTGGCATCCAGCTCTTCGCTTTCCTCGATGAGCGTGCACACCCAGTACACCTGCCGCCCTTCCTGGCAGGCCAGGGCGATGCGCTCGATCAGTTCCGGGCGGCGATCGTTGTTGAGGGCCACGGTCTGCACCGGCGTACGTCCCGGCGGCAGTTCGTCGATGGCCGATACATCCAGGTCGGCGTACTCGGACATCGCCAGCGTGCGCGGAATGGGCGTGGCGGTCATGACCAGCTGGTGCGGCACACTGTTGGCGCCCGCCCCCTTGTCTCGCAGCGCCAGGCGCTGGTGGACGCCGAAGCGGTGCTGCTCATCGACGATGGCCAATGCCAGATCCTGGAACACCACCGCGTCCTGCATCAGCGCATGGGTACCGACCACGACCTGCGCTTCGCCATTGGCGACCTGCTCGATCACTTTCGCGCGCGCCTTGCCGGTGACCTTGCCGGCCAGCCAGCAGACGCGCACGCCGAGCGGTTCCAGCCAGCCGCGCAGGTTGTTGAGGTGCTGTTCGGCCAGCAGTTCGGTGGGCGCAGCCAACGCCACCTGCTTGCCCTGCTCCACCGCCAGCATGGCGGCCAGCGCGGCGACCACGGTCTTGCCGGAACCGACGTCGCCCTGCACCAGCCGCAGCATCGGGCTGGGGCGTGCGAGGTCGTCGCGGATCTGCTTGAACACGCGCGCCTGCGCACCGGTCAGGGCGAACGGCAGTTGCTTCAGCAGGGCCTTGGCCAGTTTGCCCGGGCCAGCCAGCGGCGGCGCATGGTGCGCCTGCAACGCGATGCGCTGGCGGCGCAGGCTGAGGTGGTGGGCCAGCAGTTCTTCCATCGCCAGGCGGCGCTGCGCCGGATGGGTGCCGGCCGCCAGCGCAGCCAGGTCAGCATCCGGCGGCGGCCGGTGCACGGTCAGCAGCGCACTGCGCAGCGAGGGCAGGCCCAGGCCGTCCAGCCAACCGGCAGGCAGCAGTTCCAGCGTGCTTTCCTCGGGCAGGCGGTCCAGGGCCTGGCCGATCAGCTTGCGCATGGTCATCGGGCCGACGCCTTCCACGGTGGGATACACCGGGTCGAGGCGATCGCCGAGTTCGGGGTCGTCGTTGCGGCCCAGCACCTGGTAGCTGGGGTGGACGATTTCCAGGCCGAGGTGGCCCGGCTTGGGCGTGCCGAAGCAGCGCAGCCGGTTGCCCACCGCGAACTGGCCGACCTGCTGCTGGCGGAAGTGGAAGAAGCGCAGCACCAGGGTGCCCTGCCCTTCGTCTTCCACCGCGACCTTCAGCATCGGCCGGTACCGCATGCCGCGTTCGACCGCGGTGACCCGCACTTCCACCTGCGCCGGAACGCCCGGACGCAGTTCTTCAATGCGGGTCAGCCGGGTGCGGTCTTCATAGCGCAGCGGCAGGTGCAGCCACAGATCCTGCAGGGTGGCCAGGCCACGCGCCTGCAGTTTGGCGGCCACGGCCGGGCCCACGCCGGCAAGCATCGCCAGGGATGCTTCGCCGGACGGTGACAGTGCCGGGGTGACCGCCGCCTTGCGTGCCACGGGTGGGTCAGTCGATGACCATCACCGCGTCGACCTCGAAGTTGGCACCCTTGGGCAGGCCGGAAACTTCGATGGTGGAACGGGCCGGGAACGGGGCCTGGAAGTAGTCCTGCATGACGGCGTTGACCTTGGCGAATTCGGCCAGGTCGGTCAGGTACAAGCCCAGGCGCACGACCTTGTCCAGCGAACCGCCAGCGGCTTCGGCCACGGCCTTGAGGTTGTCGAAGGCGCGGCGGGCCTGCGCTTCGACGTCACCGGCGCCGACGATGTCGCCGGTGGCCGGGTCCAGCGGAATCTGGCCGGAGAAGTACACGGTGTTGCCGGCGCGCACGGCCTGCGAGTACGGGCCGATGGCGGCCGGGGCCTTTTCGGTGTTGATGATCTGGCGGGACATGGTCGCTCCGGTGCGTTGGGGGAAAACAGAGCGGTGATTGTAGCAACCCGGTAGTGCCGGCCGCTGGCCGGCAACCTCGCAACGCAGCAGGTCCACGCGATTGCCGGCCAGCGGCCGGCACTACCAGGCGCGCATTACTGGCGGCGTACCGATTGCACCACCGACAGGCGGCGCAGGCGGCGCATGACTTCGGCCAGGTGGTTGCGGTCGCGCACCTGGATGTTGAACGCCAGCACGGCGGCGTTGAAGTCGCGGTCCAGGTAATCCACGCGTTCGATGTTGGAATGGCTCTGCGCGATGGCCGCGGCCAGCTGCGCCAGCACGCCGGTGCCGTTCTCCACTTCCACCACCAGCGCGGTGTCGTAGTCGCCGGACACCGTGGTGTCCCAGCCGATCGGCACCCAGCGCTCGGGCGACTTGCGCAGCTCGGCCAGGTTCGGGCAGTCCATGCGGTGCACCACGATACCCTTGCCGGCGGTGTGGTAACCCATGATCTCGTCGCCGGGAATCGGCTGGCAGCAGCCGGCGAAGGTGACCACGCCACGCTCGCTGCCGTTGATGAGGATCTTTTCCTGCGAGTGGTGCCGCGAATGCGGGCCGCCGCGCAGTTCCGCATAGGCCATCAGCGCCTGCGCGGCCTGCGTCGGCATCCAGTTGCCCAGCGCCACTTCGGCCAGCAGGGCCTCCAGGCGCGGGAAACGGTGTTCGGCCAGGAACGCATCCAGGCGCCCCTTGGGCAGGCGTTCCAGCGAGGAATCCATCGCTTCCAGCGCGCGGTCCAGCATGCGGTGGCCGAGCTGCACGGCGTCTTCGTGTTCCAGCTGCTTGAGCTGGTGGCGGATGGCGGTGCGCGCCTTGCTGGTGACCACGAATTCCAGCCACTGCGGCTTGGGCGTGGCCGAACGCGCGGTGATGATTTCCACCGATTGCCCGGACACCAGCTTGGTGCGCAGCGGCACCAGCTTCTTGTCCACGCGCGAGGCCACCGCCATGTTGCCGACGTCGGTGTGCACGGCGTAGGCGAAATCCAGCGCGGTGGAATTGCGCGGCAGGGCCAGGATCTTGCCCTTCGGGGTGAACAGGTAGACCTCGTCCGGGAACAGGTCGACCTTCACGTTGTCGAGGAATTCCAGCGAGGAACCGGCGGCGCGCTGCGAATCGATCAGCTCGACGATCCAGGCGTGGGCACGGCTCTGCGCGCTGTTGGGCGAATCGCCACCGAACTTGTAGGTCCAGTGCGCGGCCACGCCGCGTTCGGCGATCAGGTCCATTTCCTCGGTGCGGATCTGCACTTCGATGGGCGAACCGTAGGGCCCGAACAGCACGGTGTGCAGCGACTGGTAACCGTTGGCCTTGGGAATGGCGATGAAATCGCGGAAACGGCCATCCAGCGGCTTGAACGTGGCATGCACCGAACCCAGCGCGTGGTAGCAGCTGGGCACGCTGCGCACGACCAGGCGGAAGCCGAACACGTCCATCACCTGGTCGAAGGATTTGTTCTCGTCGCGCATCTTGTTGTAGATGCTCCAAGGGGTCTTGATGCGGCTGACCAGGCGGTGCTCGATGCCCTCTTTCGCCAGCCGCTGTGACAGCTGCACTTCCACCTGCGCCATCGCCTCGCGGCGTACCACCGGCTGGCTGCGGATGTGTTTTTCGATGATGGCGTGGCGCCACGGGTACAGCGCCTTGAAGCCGAGGTTCTGCAGCTCGCTCTTGACCAGGCTCATGCCCAGGCGCTGGGCGATGGGCGCATAGATCTCAAGCGTTTCGCGGGCGATGCGGCCGCGCGCTTCGCGGCTCTGCGCGCCCAGCGTGCGCATGTTGTGCAGGCGGTCGGCCAGTTTGATCATGATCACGCGCAGGTCGCGCGACATGGCCAGCAGCATCTTGCGGAAGCTCTCGGCGGCCGCTTCCTGGCGGTCGCGGAACTTCAGCTTGTCCAGCTTGGTCACGCCGTCGACCAGCTCGGCCACGGCTTCGCCGAACTCCGAGGCCAGCTCCTCGCGGGTCAGCGGGGTGTCTTCGATGGTGTCGTGCAGGATCGCGGCGATCAGCGCTTCCACGTCCAGGCCGAGCTCGGCCAGGACCTGGGCCACGGCCACCGGATGGGTGATGTAGGGCTCGCCCGACTTGCGCGTCTGCCCAGCGTGCGCCGACGCACCGACTTCCCAGGCACGGCGCAGCAGCGGCAGCTGTTCCGGCGGCAGGTAATGGGCGGCGCGTTCGAGCTGGAGGACGTAATCAGGTACGGCCGCGGCGGTGGGCGCGGCTACCTTGGCAGTGGGGCCTGGGTTCATGCCAGAAGCCTATGCCAGCGCGCCGATTACGGCAAACCCTGAATGCGAAACAGCCCGCACGGGGCGGGCTGTTCAGCGGTCAAGCAACGGCATTGATCGATGCGATCAATCGTCGTTCTTGGACATGTCTTCGTCGGCGACCACTTCAGCGGCGGCCCACTCCAGCGCTTCGCGCTCGGCACGCTCGCGCTCGGCCTTCTCGACTTCGTCGATCAGCGCGTTGTCGATCTTGCGGGCGGCGATTTCGCGCAGTGCCAACACGGTCGGCTTGTCTTCGGTGTCGTTGTCCAGGGTGGCCTGCACGCCGTTGGCAAGCTGGCGGGCACGCTTGGAGGCCATCATGACCAGCTCGAAACGGTTGTTAACGACTTCCAGGCAATCTTCTACGGTGATGCGGGCCATACGGGCTCCCGGCGACCGGTCGGCCGCTCAGTCGAATGAGGGAAAGGGGACGGAGTGTACTGGCAGGGGCTGGACAAAATCAAGCCAACCCCCACCCGATTCTTTTGGAATCAGTCAGTTGCGCCCGTATCCGGGGTCAGCAGGGCCTGGATGAGGCCGGCGTGGCGGACCTTCTGGGCCTCCCGGCGCAGGCGGCTGGCGGTGAAGATGGCGCACAGCTCGTCCACGGCGGTGTCGAACACCTCGTTGACGATGACGTAGTCGAACTCGTTGAAGTGCAGCATTTCATCGCGGGCGGCGCCCAGGCGCTGGGCGATGACCGCCTCGCTGTCCTGGCCGCGCTTGCGCATGCGGTCCTGCAGTGCCTGCTTGGACGGCGGCAGGATGAACACCGTCACCGTGCCCGGCACCAGCTGGCGCACCTGCTGGGCGCCCTGCCAGTCGATTTCCAGCAGCACGTCCTGGCCGGCGGCCAGCTGCGGTTCCACCGACTGCCGGGCCGTGCCCTTCCAGTCGCCGTGCACCCAGGCATGCTCGAAGAAATCGCCGTCGGCGATCATTTCCTCGAACGTCTCGGCGCTGACGAAGTGGTAGTGCTCGCCGTTCACCTCACCCGGGCGCATGGCGCGCGAGGTGAAGGAAATGGACAGGGCGATCTGCGGGTCACGCGCCAGGGTGGCGTTGACGATGCTGCTCTTGCCGGCACCCGAGGGGGCGGCAACGATGTACAGCGTACCGCGCGCAACGGCGGCCGACGGAGTGGACGGAGCGCTCATGCGCGGAACCCAAGTTGTTGATTTCGCAAAATTTATCCTCGATGTTCCAGAACCGGCGCGGAGGATCGCGCCAGCACGGCGGGAGCTGCGCGGAACATCCTGGAACCAGGCCCGGCAGATGGCTCCCCGGGGTGCGGGCACGCAACTTTAGCAGAGCGGGCCGGGATGGCTGATCCCACCGCCGCAAGAACTCCCCCCTCAGCGGGGCCGGTTTATCCTCGCCGCGGCAAACCCCGGAACCGAGCCGCACAAGACCGCCTCGACTTCATCCAGCCCCAGGCCGGCAGCAAGCGCTTCCAGCACCAGACACTCGCCCATGTATCCGGTGAGCCCGGCATTGTCGACCAGGCTGCACCAGACCAGCCGGTCAACAGGGCTCAAGCCGCGCTGCTGGTCGAGCCGGGAAGCATAGACAGCGTGCCACCGACGTCGCCCTGTCCTGTCCTGCTGGCTCCAATAGCAGCGCGCCGCGTCGACCGCCGCGCGTTGATCGGCATCCAGGCGGTCCCCCAGCCGGTCGCAGAAGGCCATGGCCAGCGTCGCCGTGGCGCGTGCGTCGTTTTCCAGCCCGGCGACGTCCAGAACCTCATCCAGCAGGTCCACGGTGGCGCGCATCGCCAGATGGGGATCGTTCGCGTCGTCCATGCGTACCCGCCTCCAGCAAACCCAATGAAGAAGGGCGCCCGAAGGCGCCCCGCTGCACATCATTCGATGTTCTGCACCTGCTCGCGGATCTGATCGATCAGCACCTTCAGCTCGACCGCGGCATTGGACGTGCGGCTGTCCACCGACTTCGACCCCAGCGTGTTGGCTTCGCGGTTGAACTCCTGCAGCAGGAAGTCCAGGCGGCGGCCCACCGGCTCGCGCTGCTTGAGCACGCGGCGGATCTCGACGATGTGGCTGCCCAGGCGGTCCAGCTCCTCATCCACATCCAGCTTCTGCAGCCACATCACCAGTTCCTGCTCGGCACGGCCGGGGTCGACCGGGTGCGGCAGATCGGCCAGGCGGGCGGCCAGCTTGGCGCGCTGTCCGTCGCGAATGGCCGGAATCAGCGTGCGCACATCATTGGCGATGCGCTCGATGCCATCCACGCGCTCGGCAATGGCGGCGGCCAGCTTGTCGCCCTCGCGCTCACGGGCGGCGACGAAGCCGTCCAGCGCCTGGTCCAACAGGGACAGGGCTTCGGCCTGCAGGGCGGCGGCGTCGGTGGCCTCGCCCTGGGTCACGCCCGGCAACTGCAGCAGCTCGGTGAAGCTGACCTGCAGGTTGGGGAAATCGGAGGTCAGCCGGTGCGCCAACTGGCCCAGCTGGCCCAGCAGCGCCTCGTTCACCTGCAGGCTGGCGGCACCTTCCGGCGCACGCAGGCGCATGACCAGGTCCAGCTTGCCGCGACTCAGGCGGGCGGCGATGCGCTCGCGCAGCTGCGGTTCCAGCGCACGCAGTTCCTCGGGCAGGCGGGTGCCCACTTCCAGGAACCGGTGGTTGACCGAGCGCAGCTCGCAGCCCAGCGTGCCCCACGGGGTGACGCGCTCGCCGCCGGCATAGGCGGTCATGCTTCGAATCATGGAATGTGTCCGGTGCGTGCAAAGGGGGAATGGTACCCTAGCGCCCTCACCTGAGCCCCCCTGCCCGCCCCCTCAAGGTCGCGGGCATGGCGGCGTACTCCCTTGCCCTTACGGAACCCGCACCATGTCCGATTCCCGCCCCAGCGGCCGCCAGCCCGACCAGCTCCGCCCGGTCGTCATCCAACGCGGCTTCACCCGCCATGCCGAGGGTTCGGTGCTGGTCTGCTTCGGTGAAACCCGCGTGCTGTGCACCGCCAGCGTGGAAAACCGCGTGCCGGGCTTCCTGCGTGGCAAGGGCGAAGGCTGGGTGACCGCCGAGTACGGCATGCTGCCGCGCGCCACCCACACCCGCAGCGACCGTGAAGCGGCGCGTGGCAAGCAGGGCGGCCGCACCCTGGAAATCCAGCGCCTGATCGGCCGCAGCCTGCGTGCCTGCGTCGACCGCAACGCGCTGGGCGAACGCACCATCACCCTGGACTGCGACGTGCTGCAGGCCGACGGTGGCACCCGCACCGCCGCCATCACCGGCGCCTACGTGGCCCTGGTCGATGCGGTGAACGTGCTGATGAAGCGTGGCGACATCAAGCGCAACCCGATTTTGGGCGCGGTGGCGGCGGTGTCGGTGGGCGTGTACCGCGGCACCCCGGTGCTGGACCTGGACTACGCCGAAGACAGCGACTGCGACACCGACATGAACGTGGTGATGAACGACGGTGGCGGCTTCATCGAGCTGCAGGGCACTGCCGAAGGCCACGCCTTCCGTCGCGATGAACTGGATGCGCTGCTGGGCCTGGCCGAAAAGGGCGTGGGCGAGCTGCTGGCCGCACAGCAGGCGGCGCTGTCGGCATGAACCGCCGCATCGCCCTGACCACCCTGGTGGTGGCCGACTACGACGAAGCCATTGCCTGGTACACCGGCAAGCTCGGCTTCGCCCTGTTGGACGACATCGACCAGGGCAGCAAGCGCTGGGTGGTGGTCGGGCCGACCGATGGCAGCGCTGCCGCCCTGCTGCTGGCCCGCGCCAGCAACGAGGAACAGCGCAGCCGCATCGGCAACCAGACCGGTGGCCGCGTCGGCTTCTTCCTCAACACCGATGACTTCCACCGCGACCACGCGGCAATGGTCGCCGCCGGCGTCGAATTCCTGGAAGCGCCGCGCGAAGAGCCCTATGCCACCGTCGCGGTGTTCCGCGATCTGTACGGCAACACCTGGGACCTGTTGGAGCCCCGCTGATGAAGACGCTCGTGCTTGCCAGCCACAACGCCGGCAAACTGGTGGAAATGCAGGAGATCCTCGCCGACCTGCCGCTGCAGATCACCTCGGCCGCCGAACTGGGCCTGGGGGACGTGGAGGAGACCGGGCTGACCTTCGTCGAGAACGCGCTGCTGAAGGCACGCGCGGCCTGCGAGGCGACCGGCCTGCCGGCACTGGCCGATGATTCGGGCCTGATCGTCGATGCCCTCGGCGGTGCGCCCGGCCTGTACAGCGCGCGCTACGCCGGCCACCCGACCAATGCCGCCGCCAACAACGCCAAGCTGCTGGAAGCGATGGCCGATGTTCCCGATGGCCAGCGCAGTGCCCGCTTCTATGCGGTCATCGTGCTGCTGCGCCATGCCACCGACCCGCAGCCGCTGATCTGCGAAGGCCGCTGGGAAGGGCAGATCATCCGCGAACTGCGCGGCACGAACGGCTTCGGCTACAACCCGGTGTTCCTCGATACCACCCACGGCCTGACCGCTGCGGAAATGGAACCGGCGTTGAAGAATGCCATCAGCCACCGCGCCACCGCCCTGCAGCAGCTCAAGCAGCAGCTGGCCACCTGGCTCTGATGCCGTCCTGATTACCCAAGGGAAGCCGGCCAGCGGCCGGCACTACCGATGAAGCCCATGCCGCACGACCACGACCACTGCAACCACCTGCCCGGCGAAGCTTGTTCGGCCGACCACGCGCACGACACCGCGCCGCGCCTGGTACCGCCGCCGCTGTCGCTGTACGTGCACCTGCCGTGGTGCGTGCGCAAGTGCCCGTACTGCGATTTCAACTCGCACCAGGCCAAGGGTGAGCTGCCGTTCGAGGCCTACATCGACGCCCTGCTGCGTGACCTCGACCAGGACCTGCCGCTGGTCTGGGGCCGGGTGGTGCACAGCGTGTTCTTCGGTGGCGGCACGCCCAGCCTGTTCCCGCCGGAAGCCATCGACCGCTTCCTGCAGCAGGCCAGCGCGCGCCTGCGCTTTGCGCCCAATGCCGAGATCACCCTGGAAACCAACCCGGGTACCGCCGAGCACGGCCGCTTCGACCGCTACCGCGCGGCCGGCGTGAACCGCCTCAGCTTCGGTATCCAGAGTTTCGACGATGCCGCGCTGAAGCGCCTGGGCCGCATCCACGACAGCGGCGAAGCCGAGCGCGCGGTGAAGATGGCGCAGGACGCCGGCTACGACAATTTCAACATCGACCTGATGTACGCCCTGCCGGAACAGACCCTGGCCGGTGCCGAGGCCGACCTGGAACGCGCCTTCGCGCTGCAGCCGGCACACATCTCGCACTACCAGCTGACCCTGGAACCGAACACCGTGTTCTTCGCGCGGCCGCCGCAGGGCATCCCCGACGAGGACCATGCCTGGGACATGCAGGAACACTGCCAGGCGCTGCTGGCGCAGGCCGGTTTTGGCCAGTACGAAGTGAGCGCCTATGCCCGCCCCGGCCGGCAGAGCGCGCACAACCTGAACTACTGGCGCTTCGGCGATTACCTGGGCATCGGCGCCGGCGCGCACGGCAAGATCAGCTCCGGTGCCGAGGAACACGTGCTGCGGCGCTGGAAGCTCAAGCACCCGCAGGCCTACATGGACAGCGCCGGCAGCCCGGCCTCGTTCGGTGGCGACGACGTGATCGCGGCCGACCGCCTGCCCTTCGAGTACATGCTGAACCTGCTGCGCCTGCATGAAGGCTTCGGCCTGCGCGATTTCGAGTCGCGCACCGGCCTGCCGCGCAGCGTGCTGGATGCGCCGCTGGCCGAGGCCGTGCAGCGCGGCTGGCTGACCGTGGCCGATGGCCATGTGCAGCCCACCGAGCTGGGCCGCCGCTTCACCAATGATGTGGTGAGCCTGTTCCTGGAGGATTGAGCCTCCTGCGTCGCACCCGCCGGGCACGACCCGGCCGCTGGCCGGCCTTCGCTGCGTTTGAACGGGTGCCCACCGCAGAAAGTCCTCAAGTAGCGCCCGCGGCTGCCGACACGGTAGATTCCCATGTCGATCCGCGGGAATCCCGGAACTGCTCCCGATGTCTGCCGCTTTCCCTTTTGCCACCCCTGACAGCGCGCGCCTGGCCGCCGCAGACCTTCCCCCCCGCGTGCGCGAGCTGCTGGGTGAACTGCTGGTGCTGTGCCGGCATGTGCTGACCGCCCCGCTGATCCTCACCGTGGAAGCGGCCGAACAGGCGTTGCTGCACGATGCCGACCACGCCCGCAACCCGCAGATGCAGGCCGAGCTGCTGGCCCAGCGTGGCCAGCTGCATGCGTTCGCCGGCACCTTCTGCGAGCGCATGCTCGATGCGCTGGCCGACAGCCTGGTGCAGCTGCGCGCGCCGCAGGACATCGCGCCGCCGGCAGCACCCGCCCGCCCGCCGGGCCTGCTGGGGCTGTCGCTGGTGGATGACCACGAAGTGGACCGCAACCTGGTGCTGACCGAGATGGTGCGCCGGGAGAACCAGCGTTCGGGCAATGCGCTGAACCTGCTGGGCCAGCGCCTTGCGGTGCTGGCCGCCGCCCCCGCGTTCGACAACGACACCCTGCCACTGGCACCGCAGGCGCTGTGCGCCCTGGTGCGGCGCCTGGCCGAACAGGATGGCCTGAGCGCGGAACTGCAGCTGGCGCTCTACCGCAGCTTCGAACGCCAGCTGCTGGAACGCCTCGGCGACGTCCTGGAGCGCTCCAACACCCTGCTGGCGCAGCACGGCGTGCTGCCCGGCCTGGTCTACACCCCGTACCTGGCACGGTCGTCCAGCACCCGCCGGATCATCACCCAGTCCGTCGGCGGCGGTCGCGCGACGCAGCCCGCGCCGCGCTCGGCCGAACCGCTGACCGGCTGGAGCGGCTCGGGCCGCGCCGGTTCGTGGTCGGCGCTGATGCAGAACGCCTTCGCCGATGCCACGCCGCCGGGAGCGCCCAACCCGGAACTGACCACGCCACCGGCCAACCTGCTGCACGACCTGCTGCAACAGGCGCGGCATGCCGCACCGATGGCCATCGAACCGCCCTCGGTGCCCAGCGGGCTGGTGGATGCGGTGCTGGCGCGCCTGCAGGCACAGGCCGGTGCCGCCACCAGCATCACCGACCTGCAGACCGCGGTGACCGCGCAGCTGCGCAGCGAGCACGGTGCGCAGGCCCAGCTGGCCAGCCATGACCGCGACCACCTGGACCTGCTGCGCCTGTTGCTGCAGCAGGTGCAGCAGCAACAGCGCCCCGACCCCGTGCCGGCCGCCCTGCTGGCCCGCCTGCAGGTGCCGCTGGCACGCGCGGCGATGGCCGACCCCGCCTTCTTCGTGCGCGACGAACACCCCGCACGCGAACTGCTCAACACCATCGCCGAAGCCGGTGCCAACTGGCTGGGCGATGACGATGTGGACCCGCAGCTGATGCAGCGGCTGGCGCAGAGCGTGCAGGGCCTGCTGGGCCAGGACGCACGCACGCCGGAGGCATTTGCGGCGGCCAACGAGGAAATCCAGCAGCACCAGCGCGCCGCCGCGCATCGGGCCGAGCTGGCCGAACGCCGCCATGTGGAAGCAGCACGGGGCAAGGAGCGGTTGGCCCTGGCCCGCCGCGAAGCCAGCGCGCAGATCGACCAGCAGTGCCAGGCACAGGAACCGCCACGCTTCGTGCAGACCCTGCTGCGCGAGGCCTGGGCCGACGCGCTGACCCTGACCCGGCTGCGCCATGGCGATGACTCGGCGCAGTGGCAGGAACGCCTGCAGCAGACCGAACGCATTGCCGCCGTCACCGCCGCGCCGGCCGAGGCCGACAGCGTGCCCGACGCGCCGCTGGCCGCGGAAGTGGAAGCGGCCCTGCTGCAGGTCGGCTACCACCCCGAGGAAGCTTCGGCGGTCGCCCGTCGCCTGGCTACGCCCGGCGGCGAAGACGAGCACACCTCACGCACCGAGCTGAGCGCGCGCCTGAAGGCACGTGCACGCCTGGGCGAGCATGCGGCGCCCCATACCGGCGCCCACGCCGCCGCACCGCGCACGGCGGCCGAACAGGCCAGCCATGACCAGCTGACCAGCCTGCCCTTCGGCAGCTGGTTCGACCTGGCCGACGAGGACGGCAGCGTGCGCCGCCAGCGCCTGTCCTGGTACAGCCTGCTGACCGGCCACGTGCTGTTCGTCAATCCGCGCGGGCAGAAGAGCAGCGAAACCGACCTGGATACGCTGGCCCGGCAGATGGCCGCTGGCCGGGCGCAACTGGTCACCGAAGAAAAAGGCCGCCTGGTCGACCGCGCGTGGCAGGCCAGCCTGTCGGCCCTGCGCGCGTTGGCCGGTCGTCGCCGCCAGGAGCCTGATGCATGAGCCAGCTACCGCCGCAGGACACCCGCCGCGCACCGCGCCGCCAGGTGTCCGACCTGGTCCCGGTCACCGACCAGATGCGCGACAGCGTGGTAGGCCGGCTGGGCAATGTGTCCGAAACCGGCATGCTGATGCTGGCCAGCCAGCCGCTGCGTGACGACGCGCTGTACCAGCTGCGCTTCCCGCTGCCGCTGGGCGACGGCCGCAGCGCAGCCATCGATGTGGGCGTGCACCTGCTGTGGAGCGAGCCGGCGCATGCCCCGGGCCAGAGCTGGGCCGGGTTCCGCTTCCTGACCCTGTCGCGCGAACATCGGCATCTGCTGCGCGCCTGGATCGGCGAGGACAGCGACGAGGCGCCGGTTTCGACAGGCTGAGTGCCGGTTCCTGCACAGCGGTTTTCTGCGGTATGCGGCAGAATCTAGGGCCGTTTTCCGTGTCGAGCCACCGCAATGATCCAGCAAGACCCTGGCGCCCTGTATTCCGACCACCTGGCCGTGCTGTGCCGACGCGCCGAACAGGCGCTGGCACGCGGCGGCTTCGACCACCTGGTGGTGCCCAGCGGCACCCTGCACTACCAGGTATTCGACGATCGTGACTACCCGTACGCGGTGAACCCGCAGTTCAAGGCGTGGCTGCCGCTCACCCGCGTGCCCAACAGCTGGGTGGTGTTCACCCCGGGCAAGCGCCCGGCGGTGATCTTCCACCAGCCGTTCGACTACTGGCACGTGGTGCCGGACGCGCCCAGCGGCTGGTGGGTGGAGCACTTCGACATCCACATCATCCGCAAGCCGGAAGACGCGCTGGCCCTGCTGCCGGCCGATCCGGCGCGCTGCGCGATCCTGGGCGAGCCGCAGAGCACGCTGGGTGCCTACGTGCCGAACAACCCGGCGCCGGTGGTGAATTACCTGGAATGGCACCGCGCCTACAAGACGCCGTATGAAATCGCACTGATGCGCCAGGCGCAGGTGCTGGGCGTACGCGGCCATCGTGCTGCCGAAGCCGCGTTCCGCAATGGTGCCGATGAGTTCAACATCCACATGGCCTACTGCCAGGCCGTGGGCCAGGATGCCAATGAACTGCCGTACGGCAACATCGTCGCGCTGAACGAACACGCTGCGGTGCTGCACTACACCGAGCTGGGCCGCAAGGCGCCGCAGCCGCTGCGCAGCTTCCTGATCGATGCCGGCGCCAGCGCGCATGGCTACGCCAGCGACATCACCCGCACCTATGCGGCCAAGGGCCACGACGAGTTTGCGGCGATGATCGACGCGGTGGACGCCGCCCAGCAGCAGATGTGCGCGGCGGTGCGTGCCGGCTTCGATTACAAGCAGCTGCACGTGGACGCGCATCTTTCGCTGATGGGCGTGCTGAAGGATTTCGGCGTCATCAAGGTATCGCCGCAGACCGCGCTGGAGACCGGCGTCAGCGCCGCGTTCTTCCCGCACGGCATCGGCCACCTGATCGGCCTGCAGGTGCACGACGTGGCCGGTTTCGCGGCCAGTGAAGAAGGCGGCCGCATCGAGCGCCCGGCCGGCCACCCCTACCTGCGCCTGACCCGCGTGCTGGAACCGGGCATGGTGGTGACGATCGAGCCGGGCCTGTACTTCATCGACATGCTGCTGGACGAAGTGAAGGCCGCTGGCCATGGCGATGCGATCAACTGGGACCGCGTGGATTTCTTCCGCCCGTACGGCGGCATCCGCATCGAGGACGAGGTGCTGTGCACCGAGGGCGAAGCGGACAACCTGACGCGCCCGGAGTTTGCTGCAGCCAACGGCTGAGCCCCTCGTGGTTGGGCGATGAATTCCAAATGCCTCGCTTGGCGGGGCGGGATGGGTTCGCGGGGGACGCCGTGAACCCATCCATGGGGGCTTGGCCGCGGCATCCATGCCGCGGACACCCCCGC
>NZ_JACVTT010000039.1:0-40830 GCF_016624665.1 Stenotrophomonas sp. S39
TGGGGGGCCCCCCCACGGGGGGCCACCCACGGTGCGTGCCGACCGTTGGTCGGCACATCCTCCCCGCCCCCCTGGTAGGTGCCGACCGTTGGTCGGCACACCATGCGGTAGAATCACCCCCTAATCGAACCCCCAAGCCGCATATGAGCCACTACGAAGGCGATCTTCGCACCCCCGAGTCGGCGCGCTTTGCCATCCTGGCCAGCCGCTGGAACGCCCGCATCACCGATACCCTGGTTGCTGGCGCCCGCCAGAGCCTGGCCGGCAACGGCATTGCCGAAGCCAACATCGACGTGATCCGCGTGCCGGGTGCCTGGGAACTGCCGCTGGTCGCCGCGCGCCTGGCCGCCGCCCATGAACACGCCGCCATCCTCACCCTGGGCTGCGTCATCCGTGGCGATACCCGCCACTACGAACACGTGGCCGACCGCTGCGCCGAAGGCCTGATGCGCGTGCAGCTGGATTTCGGCGTGCCGGTGCTGAACGGCGTGCTGGCGGTGGAACGTGCCGAGGATGCCGAGGCCCGCGCCGGTGGCAGCCATGGCAACAAGGGTGAAGAAGTCGCAATCGCTGCATTGGAAATGGTCAACCTGCTGGAGCAACTGCCATGAACAAGAACACCCAGGGCAAGCCCTCCGGTAAACCCGTCCGCCGTGATGGCATCGACCCGGTGCTGCGTTCGCGTGCCCGCCGTCGTGCCGTGCAGGCGCTGTACGCCTGGCAGATCTCCGGCGGCAACGCGCAGTCGCTGATCGCCCAGTTCGCCCACGAACAGGCCCGCGAAATCGCCGATCTGGCCTATTTCGAAGCGCTGGTGCATGGCGTGCTGGACAACCGCCGCGACATCGACGAAGCCCTCGGCCCGTACCTGGACCGTGGCATTGAAGAAGTGGACGCCATCGAACGCGCCGTGCTGCGCCTGGCCGGCTACGAGCTGCGCTTCCGCCTGGACGTGCCGTACCGCGTGGTCATCAACGAAGCCATCGAATCGGCCAAGCGCTTTGGTTCCGAGCATGGCCACACCTACGTCAACGGCGTGCTGGATCGTGCCGCCGTGGAATGGCGCAAGGTCGAATCGGGTCACTGACCCCCTGCGTCCCGCATCGTTCGTTGAACGGCGCGGGAATCTGCTTCGGTAGAGTCGACTGTCAGTCGACTGCCTTTCGATCAGCAGTCGTAGTGTCGGACGGGAGAGCAGTCGACTGACAGTCGACTCTACCCCGGCGGTTCCATCCGATCGGCACGATCTGCCCGCATTCGCGCCCGCCGCCCATCCATGCAACCCGCCGGAGCGCCCCATGTCCCTGGCCGAATTCGCCCTCATCGACCGTATCCGCGCGCGCACCAGCGAGCGCGACGACATCCTGCTCGGCATCGGCGATGATGCCGCGCTGCTGCAGCCGCGTGCCAACGAACACCTGGTCGTCACCGCCGATACGCTCAACAGCGGCGTGCATTTCCCGGCGGAAACCCCTGCCTACGACATCGGCTGGAAGACCCTGGCGGTCAACCTGTCCGATCTGGCCGCGATGGGCGCACGCCCGGCGTGGTGCACGCTGGCACTGTCCCTGCCGGACACCAGCGAAGAGTGGATCGACGCCTTCGCCGAGGGTTTCTTCGCCCTGGCCGACCAGCACGACATGGCCCTCGTGGGGGGCGACACCACGCGCGGCCCGCTGTCGCTGACGGTGACAGCGATGGGCCAGGTTGGCCGCGGCCAGGCGCTGCGCCGCGACCGCGCCCAGGTGGGTGACGATGTCTGGGTGAGCGGCACGATCGGTGATGCCGCCGGTGCACTGAAGCTCTGGCAGCAGGGCGCGCTGGACGTGGCCACCGCCACCCTGCTGGGTGACTACGAAACCCTGCGCCTGCGCCTGCTGCGTCCCACCCCGCGGGTCACCCTCGGCCTGCGCCTGCGTGCCTTCGCGCATGCCGCAGTCGATATCTCCGATGGCCTGCTGGCCGATCTGGGCCATATCGCGGCGCGCAGTGGCGTCGCCGCCCAGATCGATGCCGACGTGCTGCCGATCTCGCCCGAACTGCGTGGCCTGCTGGGCCGCGACGGTGCGCGTGAGTGCGCGCTGCGTGGCGGCGACGATTACGAACTGTGCTTCACCGCTGCAGCCGACCAGCGCGATGCGCTGCTGTACCTGTCCGAATCGCTGGATGTGCCGCTGACCCGCGTCGGCCGCATCACCGAAGGGCAGGGCGTGCAGGTCGATGGTGAACCCGCCAGCGGCGGATACCAGCACTTCGCCTGATACAGGAACACGCCGGGCATGGCCCGGCGCTACCGCGTAGCGGTGCAGGTGCGGGATGGCGCCCGCTACGCCGCGCGTACCTGCACACCCACGTACTCGGCCAACGCGCGGCAGGCAAACAGAATCCCCTCGCGCGCGGCATCGCCCATCTGTGGGTTTTCATCGCCATCCACGCGGGTGCGTTCGATGGCGTGCAGCAGTTCCAGCAGGAAGGTCTGCCCGGCATTGGCACGATCGATGCCCGCCAGCGCCATGCACTGGCCCGGGGTATGGCCATCGCTCGGCCACGGCTGGCCATCGGCGGCTTCGCCCTGGCGGATGCGCTGCAGGCAGTCCAGCACGGTGATGCTGCCAGGCGTGTACTCAGAGTCATTCGCCGCCGGTGCGGCGGCAAGCGTGCGTTCCAGTGCGCGTGCCAGCTCATCGGGCAACTGCTTGGCGGCTTCGCCCAGCGTGGCGAACAGGCAGGGATATTTGGTTGCGGTCATCTTGGCGTCCTTGTGCATGAAACCGGGATGCCACCTGCGCGGGAATGCGAGGGTGGCGGACGATGCGTGGCTCCAATACCGGTTGTAATCATGCGAAACGCCGGCGGGCCGAGACCCTCCACGCACCGCCCGCCATAGATGCGCGGACAGAATGCCTGCCGACGCCACGCACACGGAATGCGCGACGCCGGCAGACAAGCGTAAACAACATGATTACAGAACGGAATTGGAGTCCCGTGCCACCCGTTGTCGGTGGCGCGCCCATGATTGGCCGCAAGCGCCTGGCGCCCAATGAGGAAAGTTGCAAAGTAGAAAAAATACGAATCATTGCAGCGTCGCGGCGAAGAACGTCAACGCATGCCGATTGCGACATCTTCTGTAGCGCCGAGCCCACGCTCGGCGGCTTGCGTGAAAGCGTCAGCCGAGCATGGGCTCGGCACTACAGGGTTGCGTGCGGGCTACGCCGCCGGCAGCACCTTGCCCGGGTTGAGAATCCCATCCGGGTCCAGCGCCGCCTTGATCGCGCGCATCGCCGCCAGCGTCTCCGCGGTGAACGCCTGGGCCATGAAATCGCGCTTGGCGATGCCAATGCCATGTTCGCCGGACAACGTGCCGCCCAGTGCCAGCGTCAGCTCAAAGATCTTCGGCAGCGCGGCCTGCGCGCGTGCGTTCTCCTCGGCATCCTCAGGGTGGTAGAGGATGTTGACGTGCAGGTTGCCGTTGCCGGCATGGCCGAAGGTGACGATGGTGAGCATGTAGTCGCGCGCCAGTGCCTGCACGCCGGCCACCAGATCGGGAATGCGCGATACCGGCACCACCACGTCTTCGTTGATCTTGCCCGGGGCAACACTGCGCAGCGCGGGCGACAGCGCCTTGCGGGCGGCCCACAGCTGGTCGCGGGCGCGGCCTTCCATCGCCACGTCCAGTTCGATCATGCCCTCGCCTTCGGCGGCGCTGGCCAGTGCCTGCAGCAGGTAGGGCAGGGTGTCGTGGTCGCCATCGGCTTCGACCAGCAGCATCGCGCCGGCCTCGGGAACGTCGGCGCCATTCAACCGCAGCAGCTCCAGGCTGCGTGCATCCATGAATTCCAGGCGGGTGGGCACGACCGGCTGCGACATCAGCCGCGATACGGCGGCAGCGGCGGCGTCGGCGTCGCGGTACAGCACGCGCAGGCCGGCCTGGCTGACCGGCAGCGGCGTCAGCTTCAGGGTGGCCTCCACGATGAGTGCCAGCGTGCCTTCGCTGCCCACCAGCAGATGGGTCAGGTCGTAGCCGGTGGCATCCTTGGTGTAGGCGCCGCCGCAGCGGATCACTTCGCCGGCGCCGGTGACCGCCACCAGCCCCAGCACGTTGTCGCGGCTGGTGCCGTACTTCACCGCGCGCGGACCGCCGGCGTTGCATGCCAGGTTGCCGCCAATGCTGCAGATATCCGCACTGGAGGGGTCCGGTGCCCAGAACAGGCCGTGCGGCGCCAGCGCCTGCTGCAGCGTGCCGTTCAGGACGCCGGGCTGCACCACGGCGCAGCGGTCACCGGCACGGATGTCAACGATGCGGTCCATGCGGGTGAACGAGAGCACGATGCTGCCCGGCTGCGGCACCGCCGCGCCGGTGGTGCCGGTGCCCGCGCCGCGCGCCACCAGGGCCACGCCATGCGCGCGGCACGCACGCACCAGGGCCTGCACCTGCCCGATATCGGCCGGCAGGGCCACGGCTTCCGGGCGCTGCCGGCGCCAGGAATTGTCCTGCGCGTTGGCCTCCAGCGCGGTGTCATCCACGCGCCAGCCCTCCGCGCCCAGCAGGGCGGACAGTTCGGCAACGAGGGGGGCGGGCAGGGCAGTACTCATGAGGGTTCCCGGGGAACGGCAGGGGCAGGGTGGATCAGTTTCCAGGCGACCACGGCGGTGGCCAGCGGCAGCCACACCCAGCGCAGTTCGGACAGCAACGTGGCCAGGCCACGCGCGCTGAAGAACTGCGGGGCAAACGGTGATACGCGGATCGGTCGCCACGGTGCGAAGAAGCGGTGCTCGCTCCACGGCCAGGCCAGGGCAACGCCCAGGCCGCCCGAGGTCATCGCATCCAACAGCGGATGGCTGGCCGCGCAGACGAAGACGAAGGCCGCGGCCTGCGCGGTCGATGCCGCGGTTGATCGCGCCGTGGTAGATGCCAACCTTGGTTGGCACAGAACCGCCGACCAAGGTCGGCGACTACCAAAGAACGCCAGCGACGCAGCAAACGCGGCCAGCACGCAGGCAAACAGCAGCGAATGGCTGGCGCCGCGGTGGCCGAACGCATCGGCATAGGGAATGTGCAGGGCGAAGGCCAGCACGTCGGCATCGGGCAGCATGGCGGCGATCACGCCAGCGGCCAGCAGCCGCGGCGGAATGCGGCCGCGGTCAGCGGCGCACCACAGCGCCAGCGGCACGGCGGCATGGGTGATGATCGACGGCATCAGCAATCATCCAAACGGAACGCATCACGCAGCCAGTGCAGCTGCGGCGGATCGCCACTGGCGTCCACCACATCGAAACGGCAGGGCGCGTCGGCCAAGGCAGGGTGATCCTGCAGGTACAGCAGCGCGGCGTGGGCCAGGCGCCGGCATTTGCGCGCATCCACCGAGGCGGCGCCGCCACCGAAATCCGAACGTGCGCGGTAGCGCACCTCCACGAACACCACGGTGCCCGCGTCGTCCATCACCAGGTCCAGTTCGCCACCGCGGTAGCGCACGTTGCGTGCGCGCGGCTGCAACCCGGCCTGTTGCAGGTGCTGCTCGGCGGCGGCTTCCACCGCCGAGCCCCGTTGCAGGTGCTCAGCGACCACCGACGATCGGCATCGGGCGGCCACCGCTGAAGGTGGACCACGCCGGCTGGCGCAGGATGTTGCCGTTGCTGTCCAGGTACAGCGTACCGGTGGCGCCATCCAGGCCGCCTTCGTTCGACAGCTTTTCCAGGTAGGCGCTGATCTTCCACGCATCGGCACCGAAGGCAAACAGGCGACCGGCGGCACCGCGCGCGCTGGGCAGGGTCTGGCCCACCTGTGCGGCCGACGGCACGCCGGACACGCTGCGCACGTTCCAGGCTTCGTTCGGGTAGATGATGCCGTCCAGCGCCACGTCTTCCTCGGCCTTGCCGCTGCCGGTGGTCAGCTGGCTGGTGCCGACGCGGGTGGTACCACCGGCACCGGCCAGGGCCAGCTGCGGCGCCAGCAGCCGTGCCTGCGGCGCACGCACCGCCAGGAACACCGCATCGATCTGGCCGGCATTGCGCACCTGCGCACTGACATCGCCCACGGCTTCAGCCACGGCCACCGTGGCGGCCACCTGGCCACCGCGCTGGGCGAAACGCTGGGCGAAGGCGGCAGCGGCGCGGCGGCCGGTGTCGTCGTTGCTGCTGATGACCAGGGCGCGGTTGCGCTCGCGGCCACGCAGGTACTCGGCGGCCACGATGCCATCGTCTTCCGGTGCCAGCGAGAAGCCCGCGCTGCCAGCCGGCGGCGCATCCTTGCCACGGTTCAGCGCCAGCACCGGCACCTGCAGCGGCTGGCGGCCATACACCGCATCCACCTCGTCGCGGCCCAGCGGGCCGACCACGAAGTCGGCGCCGGAGGCCACGGCCTTGTCATAGGCCGCCAGCGCGCCGGCAGGCGTACCGGCGGTATCGAAGAAGTTGATGTCCGGGCGGCGGCGGCTTTCACCGTAATAGGCGGTCAGCAGGCCATCGCGCACCGGCTGTGCGGCGGTGGCCAGTCGGCCGCTCAGCGGCAGCAGCACGGCCATCTTCGCCGGCGGGCGGTAGCCGTCGCTCATGGCCGGCGGGCGCTTGCTGGTATCGAACTGGGCCGCGCCCTCGCGGTCGAACGGGCGCGGCAGCGGCAGGCCACGGGCGATCAGCGCGCGGCCAGCGAAGTTGTACAGCGGGTCGTTGGCCGGCAGCGCGGCGGCACGGCTGCGCAGGTTGGCGTCGTCCAGCGTGCCGAGCAGGCCGGCGATGGCGGTCTGGTTCTCGCTGCGGGCGGTGCCCGCAAGGCCGGCGTGGGCGCGGGCGCGCTCACCAGCAGCGGCGAAGCCGTCACCACTGGCCTGCAGCGCGGCGGCGCGGGCCAGGTGCCAGCGCGTGCGCAGGCTGGGGTGCACGTTGTCGCCCGGGTCCTTCAGCAGGACCAGCACCTGTGCAGGCTGCTGGTCGGCCAGGGCCAGCTCGGCGCTGGCCAGCTGGAAGCGCTGCAGGCTGGCGCCGGACAGCTGGCGCGCGGTCAGCTGGCCCAGCAGGCTGCGCGCGCGGGCGCTGTCACCGGCCAGGTGCCAGGCCCAGGCCGCATCGGCCAGGGTGTTGCTGCGGGCACCGCCGCGCAGGGTGGCGGCCTGCGCTTCCAGCTGCAGGGCAGCGTCGCGCGGCTTGCCTTGTTCGATCAGCGCCAGCGCCTGGCTCTGGGCCGGCGATTCGGGGGCGCTGGTAAGGCTGGTGGTGGCACAACCGGCCAGAAGCATCAGCGACAACGACAGGGCGGAGATGCGTGCGGCGGGCTTGTTCATGATCGGGTCCATGCGATGAGGGCAGCGGCCGTGGCCAGGTACACGCTAGGATTCTACCCTTGCCCCGTGAGTACCGCTGAAATGAGTGTGCCAACCCTGTATGTCGTCGCCACGCCGATCGGCAACCTGGCCGATATGAGCCCGCGCGCGCAGGAGGTGCTGCGCTCGGTAGCGGCCATCTGTGCCGAAGACACCCGCCGCAGCGGCCAGCTGCTGTCCCATTTCGGCATCCAGCAGCCGCTGGTGGCCCTGCACGAACACAACGAAGAGGCGCTGTCGCAGCGCCTGGTGGCGCGCCTGCAGGCCGGCGAGTCGCTGGCCCTGGTCAGCGATGCCGGCACGCCGCTGGTCAGCGACCCGGGGTTCCGCCTGGTGCGCGCCGCGCGTGCGGCTGGCATCAAGGTCAGCCCCATTCCCGGTGCCTGTGCGGCCATCGCCGCGCTCAGCGTGGCCGGCCTGCCCAGCGATCGCTTCAGCTTCGAGGGCTTCCTGCCCGCCAAGGCCAGTGGCCGCCGCGACCGCCTGCAGGCGCTGGCCGGCGAGGTGCGCACGATGGTGTTCTACGAATCGTCACACCGCATCGTCGAATCGCTGGCGGACATGTCGGCGATCTTCGGCGCCGAGCGCCCGGCGGTGCTGGCGCGCGAGCTGACCAAGCTGTTCGAGACCGTGCTGGACGGCGATCTGGCCGGCCTGCTGGCCAGGGTCGAAGCCGACGAGAACCAGCGCAAGGGCGAATTCGTGGTGATGGTGCAGGGCGCTGGCGACGATGCCGAGGCGCAGCTGGCGCACGGCCGCCACGTCTACGCCAAGCTGAGCGAGCACCTGCCGCCGTCGACCGCCGCCAAGCTGGCGGCCGAACTGACCGGTGCCCCGCGCAAGGCGTTGTACGGAAGCTGATGGATGGCCGCAGCCACGCATGGCGTGGCTCTACTGATGCATCCGCCAGTAGATCCACGCCATGCGTGGATGGATGAACCAGGCGCCGCGATCAGCACGGCAGAAAAGGCGTGTGTGCGCTAGAATGCGCGTTGGCGGAGCCGGCCAGACAGTCGCGTCATCCCTTCGGGGGTGCCGAGGAAAGTCCGGGCTCCATAGGGCAAGGTGCCAGGTAACGCCTGGGCGGCGCAAGCCGACGGAAAGTGCAACAGAAAGATACCGCCTACGTCTTCTTCGGAAGGCCGGTAAGGGTGAAATGGTGCGGTAAGAGCGCACCGCGAGTCTGGCAACAGACCGGCACGGCAAACCCCACCTGGAGCAAGACCAAATAGGGATCCATTGGCGCGGCCCGCGTTGGATCCGGGTAGGTTGCTTGAGCGTTGCGGTGACGTAACGCCTAGAGGAATGACTGTCCACGACAGAACCCGGCTTATCGGCCGGCTCCGCCTCCATTTCTCGAATCGGCAATTCCATCCACGCATGGCGTGGATCTACCGGGTACGCGCGATCAATTCAGAAGTCGACGCGGCTTTCGCCCAGGAACACGCCCTGCGCGCCGAAGCGGCGTTCGTGCATCTGCCCATGGCCCGCGGCATCGATCAGCAGCACCGTGCTGGCGCGCGTGCCGTAGTCGTCGCCACGGATGAAGGCCGGGCTCAGCCAGCGCTCGCGCTCCAGGCCGATGCCGGTGTCGGGCAGCTCGCTGTCGGCGGGGCGGTGCTCGTCGGCGAGGGCATTCCATAGCGGGGTCAGGTCTGGGGTCAGAGCCCTTTCGCTTTGCGAAAGGGATCCGACCCCGTCGGCGGCCCCGTCGTCGTCCAGCCAGGTCGAGAGTGCGGCCATCAGCCGGCGGGTCTTCGGCCAGGGCGCGTCCAGGGCGCCGTTGGACATGCCGTGTACGCCCGGTCCCAGCGTCTGGCGCTCGGCAGGATGGTTGCCCAGGTACTCGAGGCTGTCGCTATCGGCCAACAGCAGGTTGAACGGGGCATACGCCGCGGCGATGCCGGCCAGGCGGTCCATGTGCACGGCGGCCGGTTCGCGGCCGCGCAGGAAATCGGCCACCAGCGCACCGCGGGAAGGACCGGCCTGGGCGGCCAGCGGGTCACGCACGTTGGTGACCACGGCCATGCGGCCGGCACTGCCTGCACCGGCCCAGCCGCCGCCCGAACGCAGGTCGCGCCCGCCGATGATGGACGGCTCGCCCTGCCAGGGGGCCAGGGCCGCCGTCGGGCGGGCGTGGAACTCATCGCGGTTGCCGGTCATCACCAGTCGCCAGCGCGGGTGATGCAACCAGCCAAGAGCAAGCAGGCACATGGCGTCATTGTGCCCGGTTTGCGCAGAGCGACGCCGCTTTCAACCCGTTTTTGATGAATGCGCAGCCCATGTTTCACGCGCTCTCCACACCCCTGAACTTCTGTTCAATCTCAAAAATTGAGACGGATCAGCAACTTGTGGATAAGCCTTGAACAATTCTCTAAACATTGCTGCAAGCCATTGATGTGGCTGGCGATTTCCCCGCTGAAAAGTTGTTGACAACCCTAGGGCCGCTGCTAAGGTGGGCATCAGAGGGAAATCCGGGTGTTTTGTGGGTTTTCGTGGTTCAATGTTTCACCGGGCGAAGGAAAGGTGCACGCGTCGTGTTCCAGGGCGAGACGGCCATCACAGTTGACGATAAAGGACGCATGGCGGTTCCCACCGCCTACCGCGACCTCGTCGCGCGTGCCAGCAACAACCGTCTTGTTCTTACCTACAACCCGTTCGAAGCCGGCTGCCTGTGGCTGTATGCCGAGTCGGAATGGGAACGGGTCCGCGACGACGTGATGTCCAAGCCCAACACCCAGCGTGTCGTACGCCTGTTGCAGCAGAAGCTGGTCGGTTCGGCCGCCCATCTCGAGCTGGACGGCAACGGTCGTATCAGCATTCCCGCCAGCCACCGCGGTGCGGTGGGCATTGAAAAAAAGGCGGTATTGCTCGGTATGGGCGACAAGTTCGAATTGTGGAGCGAGCAGGCGCATCGGGCCCTGATCCAGCAGACATTGTCTGACGAGGATCTGGGTGATGGGTTGCTCGACCTGAAGTTGTGAGCCGGGGTGCCCGGATGCGCCCAGAAGCGCAGACCGGTCACCTTCCGGTGTCGCAGTCGCCGGCGGTGCACCTGCCGGTCCTGTACACCCAGGTCATTGACGGCCTGAGGGTGATCGAAAACGGACGTTATCTGGATGGCACGTTCGGTCGTGGCGGTCATGCACGTGGCGTGCTCACCCAGTTGGGCCCGGAGGGGCGCCTGCTGGTCATGGACAAGGATCCGGAAGCCATCGCCGTAGCCGAGCGCGATTTCGCGCCGGACCCGCGCGTGTCCATTTTCCGCGGCAGCTTCGCCCAGCTGCTGCAGTGGGATGCGACGGCCGAGGGCCTGGATGGCGTGCTGTTCGACCTCGGCGTGTCCTCGCCGCAGCTGGACGTGGCCGAGCGGGGTTTCAGCTTCGGCAAGGACGGCCCGCTGGACATGCGCATGGACCCGGACAGCGGCGAAAGCGCGGCGCAGTGGATCAACCGCGTCGAAGACCGCGAGATTGCCGATGTGCTGTGGACCTACGGCGAAGAGCGGCAGAGCCGCCGCATCGCCCGTGCCATCGTCGCCCGCCGCGAGAAGCAGCCGTTCACCCGCACCGCCGAACTGGCCGAGCTGATCGCTTCGGTGATGCCGCGTGGCAAGGACAAGATCCACCCGGCCACGCGCAGCTTCCAGGCCATCCGCATCCACATCAACCGCGAGCTGGCCGATCTGGAAGCCGGTCTCGATGCGGCCGTGGTGCGGCTCAAGCCCGGTGGCCGCCTGGCGGTGATCAGCTTCCACTCGCTGGAAGACCGCATCGTCAAGCAGTACATGAACCGCCTGGCCAAGGCGCCGCCGGCCAACCGCCGCCTGCCCGAGGCCGTGGCGTTCGTGCCGACCCTGGACCTGATCGGCGGTGCCATCAAGGCCACCGATGAAGAACTGGCCGCCAACCCGCGTGCCCGCAGCGCCGTGCTGCGCGTGGCACAGAAGCGGGAGGCCGATGCATGAGCCGGCTGCTGCTGATCATCCTGTTGGCCTGCACCGTGGCCTCGGCGATCGGCGTCGTGTTCGTGCGTCACCGTCATCGGCAGACGTTCATCGAGCTGTCGCGTGCCGAGCGCACGCGTGATGACATCAACCTGGAATTCGGCCGCCTGCAGCTGGAACAGGCCACCCTGGCTGAAGCCAACCGCGTCGACCGGGTGGCCCGCGAGAAGCTGGGCATGAAGTTCCCCGAAGCCGCCGACGTGGTGGTGGTGCGCCCATGAGCAAGACCGGCCGCAACCGCCCGCGCAACGCCTTCAACCTGCGCCAGCGCCTGCGCTGGGTCGCGCTGGCGCTCGGCCTGTGCTCGGTGTCGCTGGTCGGTCGCGCGGCGTACGTGCAGATCATCAACAGCGATTTCTACCAGCGCCAGGGCGAGGCGCGCTACCTGCGCGAACTGCCGATCAAGACCTCGCGCGGCATGATCACCGACCGCAACGGCGAGCCGCTGGCGGTGTCCACCCCGGTCGCTTCGATCTGGGTGAACCCGCAGGACCTGCTGCGCGCGCCGGACCGCATCCCCGAACTGGCCCAGGCCGTGGGCATGTCGGTGGACGAGCTGAGCAGCCGCCTGTCGCAGAAGTCGGACAAGGAATTCATGTACCTGCGCCGCCGGATCAATCCGGACGAGGCAGAGAAGGTGGTCGCGCTGAAGATTCCGGGCGTGGCCGCGCAGCGCGAGTTCCGCCGCTTCTACCCGCAGGGTGAGGCGATGGCGCACGTTCTGGGCTTCACCAACATCGATGACCGCGGCCAGGAAGGGCTGGAACTGGCCTTTGACGAATGGCTGCGCGGCAAGGCCGGCGCCAAGCGGGTGATCCGCAACCGCAAGGGCGAGACGGTGGAGAGCGACCTGCTGCGCGCCGCCGAGCCGGGCAAGGACCTGACCCTCAGCATCGACCGCCGCATCCAGTACCTGGCCTTCAAGGAACTGCGCAGTGCGCTGGTGGCCAACAAGGCTGCCGGTGGCTCGATGGTGATCATGGACGTGGCCACGGGCGAAATCCTGGCCATGGTCAACCTGCCGACCTACAACCCGAATTCGCTGAACGGTGCCGTGCCCGATACGCGCCGCAACCGCGCCGTGACCGACCTGGTCGAGCCGGGTTCGACGATGAAGCCGCTGACCATCGCCACCGCGCTGCAGTCCGGTGCGGTGACCAAGGACACCATCATCGACACGAACCCGGGCTACATGCAGGTGGCCCGCTTCACCATCCGTGACGTGCCGCGCAACAACGGCGTGCTCAACGTGACCGGCGTGATCACCCGCAGCTCGAACATCGGCGCGGCCAAGATCGCGGCGAAGATGACCGACCAGACCTTCTATGACGGCGTGCGCCGCTTCGGTTACGGCTCGGTGCCGCACAGCGGTTTTCCCGGTGAATCCGGTGGCGTGGTGCGCCGCCCGGGCAACTGGGATGGCGCCACCAAGACCACCATGTCCTACGGCTATGGCCTGAACGTGACGCCGCTGCAGATCGCTACCGCCTACTCGGCGCTGGCCAACGGCGGCAAGCTGATCGCCCCGACCTTCGTGAAGGGCCAGCGCAACGAAGGCAAGCAGATCATCGACGAGAACGTGGCCAAGGAAGTCGTGGCCATGATGGAAACGGTGGTGACCCAGGGCGGTGCCAAGCAGGCGGCCGTGCTCGGCTACCACGTGGCCGGCAAGACCGGCACCGCGCGCAAGGCCGGCCCGGGGGGCTACGAGCGTGGCCACTACAACTCGCTGTTCGCCGGCGTGGTGCCGGCCACCAACCCGCGCTTCGCCACGGTCATCGTCATCAACGACCCGCAGGGCGGCAAGTTCTACGGCGGCCTTGTCTCGGCGCCGGTGTACCACAACGTGATGGAGGGCACCCTGCGCCTGATGGACGTCCCGCTGGACGACCTCCAGTCGTGGCTGGCCGCCCAGCAGTCGGGAAAGATGGGTCATTCGGCCTCCATCCTGCCGGCGCCGCCGGCCGAGGCCGCGCTGCCGGCCGATGCCGCCGCCGAATTCGACGCCGCGCTGCCCAGCGCGCAGAACCATGTGCCGGCCCCGCCCGCGGGAGGCACGCAATGAGTCCTTCGATGTTGCTTTCGCAGTTGCTTCCGGACGTTGCCCTGGCGGGCAACGATCCCGTCCTGACCGGCCTGGTGCTGGACAGCCGTGCCGTGCGCCCCGGCAATGCCTTCGTCGCCATCGCCGGTTTCGGCGCGCATGGCCTGGGCTTTGTCGAACAGGCGCGTGCGGCCGGTGCCAGCGCCATCCTGTTCGAGCCGCCGGCCCCGGCCGAGCTGCCGGCGCCGGCCGATGCCATCGCCGTGCCGGGCCTGCGCGTGCGCCTCGGCGCGATGGCCGACCAGTTCCATGGCGCGCCCTCGCGCGCGATGACGATGGTGGGCGTGACCGGCACCAACGGCAAAACCTCCACCGTGCAGCTGCTGGCCCAGGCCTGGCACCTGCTCGGAACGCCCAGTGGCAGTATCGGCACGTTGGGTGCCGGACTTTATGGTTCGATCGAGCCGACCGGCTTCACCACCCCGCTGGTGCTGCAGATGCATGCGCTGCTGGCGCAGCTGCGCAACGACGGTGCGCGCGCGGTGGCGATGGAAGTCAGCTCGCACGCGCTGGACCAGGGCCGCGTGGATGCCGTGCACTACGACGTGGCGGTGTTCACCAACCTCACCCGCGACCACCTGGACTACCACGGTGACATGGCCAGCTACGGCGCGGCCAAGGCGCGCCTGTTCCACCGACCGGGCCTGAAGGCGGCGGTGGTGAACCTGGACGATGCCTTCGGTCGCCAGCTGTTTGCCGGCCTGCCGGCCAGCGTGCAGGCCATCGGCCTGAGCTCGCGCGGTGCGGCCGATGCCCGCGTGCGTGCGGAGAACCTGCAGCTGGACGGTCGCGGCATCGGCTTCGAGCTGGTCATCGATGGCGCGCGCGCTGCCGTGCAGTCGCCGCTGCTGGGCCGCTTCAACGTGGATAACCTGCTGGCGGTGGCCGGCAGCCTGCATGCACTGGGCGAACCGGTCGAGCGCATCGCCGAAGTGCTGTCGGCACTGCAGCCGATCCGTGGCCGCATGAACCGCCTGGGCGGCGAAGATGGCCTGCCGACCGTGGTGGTCGACTACGCCCACACCCCCGACGCGCTGGAACAGGCACTGGACAGCCTGCACGGCCACCTGCAGGGCACGCTGTACTGCGTGTTCGGCTGCGGTGGCGAGCGCGATACCGGCAAGCGCCCGCAGATGGCCGCCATCGCCGAGCGCCTGGCCAACCAGGTCATCGTTACCGACGACAACCCGCGTGGCGAGGATGGCGATGTGATCGTCGCCGACATCCTCGCGGGCTTCACCGATGCCTCGGCCGTGACCGTGCAGCGCAGCCGCGCGCGTGCGATCGGCCTGGCGGTGAAGCGTGCTGGCGCGGGCGACATCATCCTGATCGCCGGCAAGGGCCACGAGCCCTACCAGGAAGTCAACGGCGTGCGCCACGACTTCGACGACACCGAAGTGTCGGCTGCCGCGCTGGCCGCGAAAGCCGGTGTGATCGCAGCGCAGGCAGGGGAGGGCATCGCATGAAGCGCACCCTGCTTTCGCTGATCGCGCACTGGGCCGGTGGCGAGATCCACGGCGACGACGTGGCCATCGATGCGGTCAGCAATGACACCCGCAGCCTGGGCGCGGGCACCCTGTACGTGGCCCTGCGCGGCGAGCGTTTCGACGGCCATGATTTCGCCGCCGATGCGCAGGCGCGTGGTGCCAGCGCGCTGCTGGTCGAGCGCCTGCTGCCGCTGGACGTGCCGCAGGTGCTGGTGGCCGACAGCGAACTGGCTCTGGCGAAGATTGCCGCCGGCATGCAGCGCGACCGCGACACCGAGGTGTTCGCGATCACCGGCAGCAACGGCAAGACCAGCGTGAAGAGCCTGCTGCTGGCGATCCTGCAGCAGGTGGCCGCGCATGCGCACAAGGTGGTCTACGCCAACCCGGGCAACCGCAACAACGAGATCGGCCTGCCGCTGGCGGTGATCGATGCACCGGAAGATGCCGACTACGCCGTCTACGAGATGGGTGCCGGCAAGCCGGGCGACATCGCCTACCTGACCGACATCGCCCGCCCGCGCTATGCGCTGGTCAACAACATCGCCCCGGCCCATCTGGAACGCATGGGCAGCCTGCTCGGCGTGGCGATGACCAAGGGCGCGATCTACGCCGCGCTGCCGGCCGATGGCGTGGCCGTCATCAATGTCGATGATGCCTACGGCCGCTGGTTCGAACAGCATTTCGTCGGCACCCCGGCGCGCTGCAAAGTGCTGCGCTACGGCCTGGACCACAGTGCCGACGTCACCGCGCGCGACATCCGCGGCGGTGCGCAGGGCAGCCAGTTCACCCTGGTGACTCCGATGGGCGAGGCCCGCGTGGCGCTCGGCCTGCCGGGCCGGCACAACGTCAGCAATGCGCTGGCCGCAGCCAGCCTGGCCCTGGCCGCCGGCATCGACCTGGCCCTGGTGGCCTCGGGCCTGGCCGCCGCGCAGCCAGTGCCTGGCCGCCAGATCGCCCATCAGCTGCACAACGGTGCGGTGCTGGTGGACGACAGCTACAACGCCAACCCCGGTTCGCTGGCCGCCGCCATCGATGCCCTGGCCGCCGCCCCGGAAGAGGGCTGGCTGGTGCTGGGCGACATGCGCGAGCTGGGCCCGGATGCCGAAGCCCTGCACGCGCAGGCCGGCCTGCGTGCGCGCGCCGCCGGTCTCAAGCGCCTGTACGCACTGGGCCCGCTCAGCGCCGCCGCCGCCACCGCCTTCGGCGAAGGCGGCCGTCATTTCCCCACCCATGACGCGCTGTCGCAGGCGCTGAAGGACGAGCTGCACGCTGGCGTGCGCTGCCTGGTCAAGGGTTCCCGTGGCAGCGCCATGGACACGATTGTCAAAGCGCTGCTGGCGCAAGGAGAGGATTCCCCGCATGTTGTATGAACTGGCTCGATGGTTGCAGCAGTTGGAGAGCCTGTTCGGGCTGTTCAACTACCAGACGTTCCGCGCCATCCTTGCCGCGCTGACGGCCCTGTTCCTGTCGCTGTGGCTCGGCCCGGCGGTGATCCGCCGGCTTGCCCAGTTCAAGGGCGGCCAGCCGATCCGTACCGACGGCCCGCAGACCCACTTCGTCAAGGCCGGCACGCCCACCATGGGCGGTTCGCTGATCCTGCTCACCGTCACCCTGTCGGTGCTGATGTGGGCCGACCTGCGCAACCGCTACGTGTGGCTGGTGCTGGCCGTCATGCTGTGCTTCGGCGCCATCGGCTGGTACGACGACTGGATCAAGATCGTGCGCCGCGACCCGAACGGCCTGGCCTCGCGCTGGAAGTACCTGCTGCAGTCGATCTTCGGCCTGGCCGCGGGCATCTTCCTGCTGCAGACCGCCGACGTGCCGGCCGCGCTGACCTTCTACATCCCGATGTTCAAGTCGATCGCGCTGCCGCTGGCCGGCATCAGCTTCGTGGCCATCGCCTACTTCTGGATCGTCGGCTTCTCCAACGCGGTCAACCTGACCGACGGCCTGGATGGTCTGGCGATCATGCCCACCGTGCTGGTGGCCTGCGGCCTGGGCGTGTTCGCGTACGCCTCGGGCAACGTGGTGTTCGCCAACTACCTGCAGATCCCGCAGATTCCTGGTGCCGGTGAACTGGTCATCATCTGCGCGGCCATCGCCGGCGCGGGCCTCGGCTTCCTGTGGTTCAACACCTATCCGGCCATGGTCTTCATGGGCGACATCGGCGCACTGGCGCTGGGCGCGGTGCTGGGCACGATCGCGGTCATCACCCGCCAGGAGCTGGTGCTGGTGATCATGGGCGGCGTGTTCGTCATCGAAACCCTGTCGGTGATGATCCAGGTGGCCTCGTTCAAGCTGACCGGCAAGCGCGTGTTCCGCATGGCGCCGATCCACCACCACTTCGAGCTGAAGGGCTGGCCGGAGCCGCGCGTGATCGTGCGCTTCTGGATCATCTCGGTCGTGCTCGTGCTGATCGGCCTTGCCACCCTGAAGGTGCGCTGAGAATGAACGACCTGTCCCGCCAGGCAACACGCCTCGAAGCCATCGAAGGCAGCTACGACAAGTGGCTGCTGGGCGCGATCATCGCGCTCACGGGCATTGGCGTGGTCATGGTGGCGTCCAGCTCGATCGCGCTGATGAGCAGCCCGTTCTACTACCTCAACCGCCACCTGATCTTCCTGGCGGTGGGCATCGTGCTGGCGGTCGTGGCCGCCCGCACCGAGCTGAAGTCGATCGAGCAGTACAACCAGCTGCTGCTGCTGGGCTGCTTCGTGCTGCTGCTGGCGGTGTTCACGCCGGGCCTGGGCAGCACCGTCAACGGCGCGCGCCGCTGGATCAACCTGGGCATCTCCAAGTTCCAGACGGTCGAAGCGGTGAAGGTCCTCTACATCGTCTGGCTGTCCAGCTACCTGGTGCGCTTCCGCGACGAGGTCAATGCGACCTGGCCGGCGATGCTCAAGCCGCTGGGCGTGGCCGGTGCGCTGGTGGTGCTGCTGCTGCTGCAGCCGGACTTCGGTTCGTCCACCCTGCTGCTGGCGATCACCGCCGGCATGCTGGTGCTGGGTGGCGTCAACATGCCGCGCATGTCGATGCCGGTGATCATCGGCCTGGTCGGCATGAGCGCGCTGGCGATCATCGAGCCGTACCGCATGCGCCGCATCACCTCCTTCCTGGACCCGTGGGCCGACCAGCAGGGCGACGGCTACCAGCTGTCCAACGCGCTGATGGCCGTGGGCCGTGGCGAGTGGACCGGCGTGGGCCTGGGCAACTCGGTGCAGAAGCTGTACTACCTGCCCGAGGCGCATACCGACTTCATCTTCTCGGTCACCGCCGAGGAATTCGGCTTCCTGGGCACCTGCGTGATCGTGGCCCTGTACGCGCTGCTGGTCGGCCGCACCTTCTGGCTGGGCATGCGCTGCGTGGAAATGAAGCGCCACTTCTCCGGCTACATCGCCTTCGGCATCGGCCTGTGGATCAGCATGCAGACCTTCGTCTCGATCGGCGTGAACCTGGGCATCCTGCCGACCAAGGGCCTGACCCTGCCGCTGATCTCGTCGGGCGGTTCGTCGGTGCTGATGACCTGCGTGGCGATGGGCCTGCTGCTGCGCGTGTCCTATGAACTGAAGCGCGCCGAGCGCCGCCAGGCCGTGCGCATCGGTGGTGGCGAAGACGCCGTGGCCGCGCCCGTGCCGGAGCCGGCCGCGCCGGCCGCCGCCAGTGCGCCGATGGGCGCCGAACCGGTGGCTGCCGCTGCACCGGCCGCCGCACGTGGCACCAGCCGTCTGCAGTCGCGCATCGAACCGACCTTCGGGAGGCTGTCATGAGCACCGCCTCCAACGCGACCACCCAGGCCCGCCCGGTGATGATCCTGGCCGGCGGTACCGGTGGCCACATTTTCCCCGGTCTGGCCGTGGCCCGCGTGCTGCGCCAGCGCGGCGTGCCGGTCACCTGGATGGGGGCCGACGGTGCGATGGAAACCCGCCTGGTGCCGCAGCACGACATTCCGATCGACACGCTGGCCATCACCGGCCTGCGCGGCAAGGGCAAGCTGGCCCTGCTGGGCGCGCCGTGGCGGCTGATGCGCGCCCTGCGCGCGGCCGGCATGATCATCCGCAAGCGCCAGCCGCGTGCCGTGGTCGCCTTCGGTGGTTTCGCCTCCGGCCCCGGCGGCATGGCCACGCGCCTGCATGGCCTGCCGTTGCTGGTGCACGAACAGAACCGTGCGCCGGGCATGACCAACCGCATCCTGGCCCGCTACGCGCGCCGCCTGCTGACCGGTTTCCCGGGCACCTTCGCCAAGGGCGAGGAGTTCGTGGGCAACCCGGTGCGCGCGGAGATCGCCGCCATCGCGCCGCCGGAACAGCGCTTCGCCGATCGCCAGGGCCCGCTGCGGCTGCTGGTGGTGGGCGGCAGCCAAGGCGCGCGCGCACTCAACACCGGCGTGCCGCAGGCCATTGCTGCACTGGGCAGTGCCGTGCCGGTGCAGGTGCGCCACCAGAGCGGCGAGAAGCTGCATGCCGAAGCGGTCGAGGCGTATGCCAAGGCCGGCGTGCAGGCTGAAATCACCCCGTTCATCGCCGACATGGCCGAGGCGTTCGCCTGGGCCGACCTGGTGGTGTGCCGTGCCGGTGCGTCGACCCTGGCCGAGCTGTGCGCGGTCGGTGTCGGCAGCGTGCTGGTGCCATTCCCCGCTGCCGTTGACGATCACCAGACCCGCAATGCGGAGTATCTGGTCGAGCGCGGCGCGGCGGTTTTGCTGAAGCAGGATGGAACGCTGGCCGACGGCATTGCCGCACTGCTGCGCGAACTGTCCGAAAATCCCGCCCGCCGCATGCAGATGGCGCAAGCCGCGCGTGCGCTGGCCAAGGTCGATGCCGCCGAGCGCATCGCCGATATCATTCTCGAGGAAGCTGTATGAAGAAGGCCCGCCACTGCGCCTGCCACGCGCGAGGCCGCGCATGATCCGCCGCCTGCACGACACCAATGACCTGGTGCGCGCGTTCCCGCGCGTGCATTTCGTCGGCATCGGCGGTACCGGCATGAGCGGCATCGCCGAAGTGATGCTGACGCTGGGCTATGAAGTGTCCGGTTCGGACAACGCCGACAACGCGGCCACCCGCCGCCTGGCCGGCCTCGGCGCGCGCATCATGCGCGGCCACTCGGCGGCCAACGTGCTGGGCACCGACTGCGTGGTGGTGTCCAGCGCCATCCGCGAAGACAACCCGGAACTGATGGAAGCGCGCAGCCAGCGCATTCCGATCATGCCGCGTGCGGCGATGCTGGCCGAGCTGATGCGCTTCCGCCGCGGCATCGCCGTGGCCGGCACGCACGGCAAGACCACCACCACCAGCCTGACCGCTGCGGTGCTGAGCGAAGGTGGCCTGGACCCGACGTTCGTGATCGGTGGCCAGCTGCTGGCCGCCGGTGCCAACGCCAAGCTCGGTGGTGGCCAGTGGCTGGTGGCCGAGGCCGACGAAAGCGACGGCAGCTTCCTGCGCCTGAACCCGCTGATGTCGATCATCACGAACATCGATGCCGACCACCTGGAAAACTACGGCAACGATTTCGCCCGCGTGCAGGCGGCGTTCGCCGAGTTCCTGCAGCGCCTGCCGTTCTACGGCCTGGCCGTGCTGTGCATCGACGACCCGGAAGTGGCCGCACTGGCGGCCAAGACCCCGCGCCACGTGATGAGCTACGGCATGAGCCCGCAGGCCGACGTGCGCGCCGAGAACGTGGTGCAGGAAGGCTCGCGCATGCGCTTCACCCTGCGCCTGCCGCAGGGCACCAGCCAGGAAGTGGTGCTGGCCCTGCCGGGCAAGCACAACGTGCTGAACGCGCTGGCCGCCGCTGCGGTCGGCTGGCAGCTGGGCGTGGCCCCGGACGCGATCGCGCGTGCACTGGAAAGCTTCGCCGGCGTCGGCCGCCGCTTCAACGACCTGGGCGAAGTGACCACCGCCAGCGGCGCCAAGGTCCGCATCATCGACGACTACGGCCACCACCCCAGCGAGCTGGAAGCGGTGTTTGCCGCCGCGCGCGGTGGCTGGACCGACAAGCGCCTGGTGGTGGCGTTCCAGCCGCACCGCTACAGCCGTACCCGCGACCAGTTCGACAAGTTTGCCGCCGTGCTGTCCAGCGTCGATGCGCTGGTGCTGAGCGAGGTCTACCCGGCCGGCGAAGAGCCGATTGCCGGTGCCGATTCGCACGCCCTGGCCCGCGCCATCCGTGCGCGTGGCCGCAGCGAGCCGGTGGTGGTGGGCAAGGCCGCCGAGCTGGCCAGCGTGCTGCCGGACGTGCTGCAGGACGGTGACCTGCTGCTGATGATGGGCGCGGGCGACATCGGCGCCGTCGCCAGCCACATCGCCGTGGAAGGCTTCAAGGCGGAGGGCCAGGCGTGAGCGCACTGACCTTCCCGCCGCTGCGCGCCACCAACCCGGCCGTGTTCGGCCGCGTCGCGGTGCTGCTGGGCGGCAGTTCCAGCGAACGCGAGGTGTCGCTGGATTCGGGCCGCAACGTACTGGAAGCGCTGCAGTCGCGCGGCGTCGATGCGGTTGCCGTGGACGGCATCCCGGCGCTGGCCACGGCGCTGGCCACCGGCGGCATCGACCGCGTGTTCAACATCCTGCACGGCCACAACGGTGGTGGTGAGGACGGCATCGTGCAGGGCCTGATGGACGCCTTCGGCGTGCCGTACACCGGTTCTGACGTGCTGGGTTCGGCGCTGAGCATGGACAAGATCCGCACCAAGCAGGTGTGGCTGTCGCTGGGCCTGCCGACCCCGCAGTATCGCAAGGTGACCGCGGAGAACGTGCATGCCAATGCGGCCGAACTCGGCCTGCCGGTGGTGGTCAAGCCGGCCAACGAGGGTTCCAGCGTGGGCATCAGCCGGGTGACCGACGAGGCAGGCCTGGACGAAGCGGTGGCCCTGGCCGCGCGCTACGACGGCCAACTGTTGATGGAACAGATGGTGGTGGGTGACGAACTGACCGTGGCCATCCTTGGTGACGTCGCGCTGCCGTCGATCCGCATCGTGCCCAAGGGCCAGTGGTACGACTACAACGCCAAGTACATCGCCGAGGACACCCAGTACCTGTGCCCGGGCCTGGACGGCGCTGACGAAGAAGAAATCCGCCGCATCGCCCTGGCCGCGTTCCGCGCCGCCGGCTGCCGTGGCTGGGGCCGCGTGGACGTGATGCGTGACCGCACCAGCGGCCGTTTCTTCCTGCTGGAAGTGAACACCGCGCCGGGCATGACGAGCCATTCGCTGGTGCCCAAGGCCGCGGCACAGGCCGGCATCGGTTTCGAGGAACTGGTGTGGCGCGTGCTGGAACAGACCCTGGAGGCATCGCACGCATGAACGCGCTGCTGCGCATCTTCGTCTGGCTGTTGGCCCTGTCGGTGGTTGCACTGCCGGTGGTGGCCGTGGTCAATGGCTGGGTCGGCGCCGAGCGCTGGCCGCTGGCGAAGCTGCGCGTGCACGGTGAGTTCAAGCGGGTGCCGCCGGAACAGCTGCAGCAGGTGCTGCTGCCGTACGCACATGCCGGCTTCTTCGCGGTCAAGCTGCAGGACGCGCAGGACGCCCTGGAAAAGCTGCCGTGGGTGGAAAGCGCGCAGGTGCGCAAGCAGTGGCCGGACGTGCTGGAAGTGACCCTGGTCGAGCACAAGCCGTTCGCGCGCTGGGGCGAAGGCCGCCTGCTCTCCGAGCAGGGCAAGCTGTTCCCCACGCCGAAGAAGCTGGCCGACCTGCAGCTGCCCGAGCTGGATGGCCCGGACAGCCAGACCGAAGAAGTGGTGAAGCTGTACAACGATGCGCGCGCGCTGTTCGCACCGGCCGGTGTGGACGTGCGCCGCCTGACCATGGATGCGCGCGGCAGCTGGTCGCTGCTGCTGAGCAATGGCACCGAAGTGGTGGTCGGCCGTGACGATGCCCGCTCGCGCCTGCAGCGCTTCGTGCGCGTGCTGCCGCAGCTGGCTAACCAGGCTGCGCCGATCGAGCGCGCCGACCTCCGATACACCAATGGTTTCACCCTGAGCTGGGGAACGCCGGCCACGCCGGCCGGCGCACCCGCGACCCCGGCCAGACGAACGCAGGAAAGGACATGAATCGCAAGGGTGACAAATCGCTGATCGTCGGCCTGGATATCGGCACCTCCAAGGTGGTGGCGCTGGTGGGCGAGTATTCGCCGGGCAACCCGATCGAAGTGATCGGCATCGGCTCGCACGAGTCGCGCGGCCTCAAGCGCGGCGTGGTGGTGGACATCGAATCGACCGTGCAGTCGATCCAGCGTGCGGTGGAAGAAGCCGAGCTGATGGCCGGCTGCGAGATCCGCTCGGTGTACGCCTCCATTTCCGGCAACCACGTGCAGTGCAAGAACTCGCCCGGCATCGTGCCGATCCGCGACGGCGAAGTGACCTGGGGTGACCTGGATCGCGTGCTGGATGCGGCCAAGGCGGTGGCGATCCCGGCTGACCAGAAGATCCTGCATGCGATCCCGCGCGAGTACGTGCTGGATGATTCGCAGGAAGGCATCCGCAACCCGGTCGGCATGACCGGCGTGCGCCTGGAAGTTCATGCCCACCTGGTGGTCTGCGCGCAGTCTGCTGCTGCCAACATCAGCAAGTGCGTGCAGCGCTGCGGCCTGCAGGTGGACGACCTGGTGCTGTCCTCGCTGGCCTCCAGCGTGGCGGTGCTGACCGCCGACGAAAAGGAACTGGGCGTGGTGCTGGTGGACATGGGCGCCGGCACTACCGACATCGCCGTGTTCGTGCAGGGCGCGATCTGCCACACCGCGTCGCTGCCGATCGCCGGCGACCACGTGACCAATGACATCGCGCACATGCTGCGCACGCCGACCCCGGAAGCCGAGCAGATCAAGGTGCGCTACGCCTGCGCCCTGGCCCAGCTGGCCACCGCCGAGGAAAGCATCCAGGTGCCGTCGGTGGGCGACCGTCCGCCGCGCCGCATGCCGCGCCATTCGCTGGCGCAGGCAGTGCAGGGCCGTTACGAAGAGATCTTCGAGATGGTGCAGGCCGAACTGCGCCGCTCCGGCTTCGAGGAACTGGTGCGCGCCGGCCTGGTACTGACGGGTGGCGCCTCGAAGATGGAAGGCGTGGTCGAACTGGCCGAGGAAATGCTGCAGATGCCGGTGCGCGTGGGCATTCCGCAGCACGTCACCGGCCTCGGCGAAGTGGTGGGCAACCCTGTGCATGCCACCGGCGTGGGCCTGCTGCTGATGGGCAGCCAGAACGAGCATCCGCGCCGGCCGTCGCTGCCGACCGGACGCGCGGGCAGCATGTTCAAGAAACTCAAGACCTGGTTCCGCGGCGAATTCTGACGCGGAGCCTGCATCACCCGGGTCCGCCCGGTTGCAATACCGGCAACACGACGCAACAACGCAACACACAACCCACACAGCCGCATCGGCAACATGACGCGAAAAGGCAGGAGGCCTGAACGCCCATGCCACCGACAAGCGGATACAACGAGGACACGGACATGGCGCATTTTGAACTGATCGAAAAGATGGCACCCAATGCGGTGATCAAGGTGGTTGGCGTGGGCGGCGGCGGCGGCAATGCCGTGGCGCACATGGTCAACTCGGCAGTGGATGGTGTGGAATTCATCACCGCCAACACCGACTCGCAGGCCATCAAGAATTGCGGTGCCAAGCTGCAGCTGCAGCTGGGTACCAACGTGACCAAGGGCCTGGGCGCAGGCGCGAACCCGGAAGTCGGCCGCCAGGCCGCGCTGGAAGACCGTGAGCGCATCATGGACGCGCTGCAGGGTGCGGACATGGTGTTCATCACCGCCGGCATGGGCGGCGGCACCGGCACCGGTGCTGCACCGGTGGTGGCACAGCTGGCCAAGGAAATGGGCATCCTGACCGTGGCCGTGGTCACCAAGCCGTTCCCGTTCGAAGGCCGTCGCCGCATGCAGGTGGCGCTGAAGGGCATCGAGGAACTGAGCCAGCACTGCGACTCGCTGATCACCATCCCGAACGAAAAGCTGATCACCGTGCTGGGCCGCAACGCCACCATGATCCAGGCCTTCCGTGCCGCCAACGACGTGCTGCAGGGCGCCGTGCAGGGCATCGCCGACCTGATCGTGCGTCCGGGCCTGATCAACGTCGACTTCGCCGACGTGCGCACCGTCATGTCCGAAATGGGCCTGGCGATGATGGGTACCGGCACCGCCCGCGGCGATGACCGCGCCCAGGCCGCCGCCGAAGCCGCCATCCAGAACCCGCTGCTGGACGACGTCAACCTGGCCGGTGCCAACGGCATCCTGGTCAACATCACCGCCGGCGCCGACTTCACCATGGCCGAGTTCGACGAGATCGGCCGCACCATCGATGGCTTCGCTTCCGAAGACGCCACCGTGGTGGTGGGTACCGTGCTCGACCCGGACATGCAGGACGAAGTGCGCGTGACCGTGGTGGCTACCGGCCTGAACCGCGTCTCGGCCAGCAAGAGCCAGCGCCCGGGCGAGCGTGCACCGATCAAGCTGGTGCGCAACGCGACCACCGGCCAGCCGGAATTCGGCGACTTCGACAACGGTGGCGACGCCGTGTCCAAGGCCGTCGGCGGCATGGGCCTGGGCCTGCGTCGTGCCAGCAGCGACAGCGTGGCCGCTTCGACCCCGTCGGCGCCGGCCTCCTCGGCCCCGGCTTCGGCTGAACTGCCCAACGATTACCTGGACATCCCGGCGTTCCTGCGCCGCCAGGCGGACTAAGCGGAGCTGCCCGGGGCTTGTCCCCCCCGGGTTGCGCCACCATGTCCTGATAATGCGGGCGCCGGGCCAGGATGGGCCCGGCCGCCTTGCTTGACGCGTGTCCCACCGGCAGCCTGCAAAGGCGTTTCAGCCGGGGTATGGGACCGTGCGTGTTAATCTAGCGTGTCACTTCCGGTCTACCCCCATGATCCAGCAACGCACCCTCAAGAACACGATCCGCGCCACCGGCGTTGGCCTGCACAGCGGTGACAAGGTCTACATGACCCTGCGCCCGGCACCGGTCAACCATGGCATCGTGTTCCGGCGCGTGGACCTGGACCCGGTGGTGGAAGTGCCGGCCAAGGCCGAACTGGTCACCGAAGTGACCCTGTGCACCGGCCTGACCTGCAACGACGCCAAGATCCAGACCGTCGAACACCTGATGTCGGCATTGGCCGGCCTGGGTGTGGACAACATCATCGTCGAACTGTCCTCGGCCGAGCTGCCGATCATGGACGGTTCGTCCGGCCCGTTCGTGTTCCTGCTGCAGTCGGCAGGCATCGTGGAACAGGACGCGCCCAAGCGTTTCATCCGCGTGCTGAAGACCGTGGAAGTGACCGAGGGCGACAAGGTGGCCCGCTTCACCCCGTATGAGGGGTACAAGCTGGGCTTCACCATCCAGTTCGACCACCCGATGATCCCGGCGAAGCAGTCGCGCCAGGAAATCGAGTTCTCGACCATGGCCTACACCAAGGAAATCTCCCGCGCGCGCACCTTCGGCTTCATGCGCGACCTGGAGTACATGCGCGAGCGCAACCTCGGCCTGGGCGGTTCGATGGACAACGCCATCGTGCTCGACGAGTTCCGCGTGCTCAACGAAGACGGCCTGCGCTACGCCGACGAATTCGTGCGCCACAAGATCCTCGATGCGATCGGCGACCTGTACCTGGCCGGTGGCCAGGTGCTGGGTGCCTACGAGGGCTTCAAGTCCGGCCACGCGCTCAACAACAAGCTGGTACGGGCGCTGATGGCCGACGCCACCGCCTGGGAGTGGGTGACCTATGAGTCGCCGACCGCCGAAGATCCGGTGGTGTACGCCGTTCCGGCCTACGCCTGATCGTTCCAGGTTGTTGAAATAAAACAGGAAAACGCCGCCTTCCAGGGCGGCGTTGTCGTTTCCGGGCGCCGCTGGCTGAATGGCGCAGCGGGTAAAGCGACTGTCGGCTCCGGATCACGGTTTTGTGAACCAGACCGTCTGGAAGCCTGAATATAACGATTATTTAACAACAATCTAACGACTCGACCACCCGGGGCGGCTAGGATGCGACCCGGCCCACGAAAATGTTTCACGCTGCGGTGACACGCGCGACGGGGATCGGAGCAGGATGCTCCGTTGTCCTCAGGACCCTTGCTTCGGTTTGACCGGGGCATCCTGCAGGGCCGCCAAGGCGTCGCGTAGCCCTTTGTGCGTGGCGGCTGAAACTGCGTGGGGGCCATTCCGGTTGTCGTGCGCTGGGGAGCGCGTGGGAGTGGGAGACGCAGTCTTGATGGTCACCTTGGTGGCCTTCAGCCCGATGGACCGGGCCGCGTCGAGCAACTGGGCTTCGGCAAGCCGCAACTTGGCATGCCAGACCGGTGATTCGACGAGAAAAATGAGGTGTTCCCCGTCCACATTGGCCAGCCGGCAACGGTTGCGCAACGCGGGCGGTAACTGGGGGCGCAACTGACGGTCCAACGCATCGAGCCACAGGGCACGACGCAGAGGGTTCCCGCTTTTGTCCGCCATCACTGCATCCAGTGCCGGTTTCGGCCTGGTCGCGGGACGAACGCTGGATTTCGGCTCAGACATGAAAACTCACTGATGGCATTCAAAAAGATCGTAATCAAAACGCGTGAAGGGCAGGCCAAATCGCCGATCGCGCGTTTGCGGTTCTATTTCGAGGACCGCCCCCGCGCCCTGCTGGGCAGCGTGCTCGGGGTAGGCTGCATTATCGGCCTTGCCGGTGGCATTGGCGCCAGCGCGCTGAACGACTCGCGCCTGCAGGCCAAGGTCGACCGCCAGGAAGCTGAACTGGCCAAGGTCCAGCGCGATGCGCAGACCCAGGTCAACGCACTGGCCGCCCGGCTGGGCGAGCTGCAGGCACAGGCCACCCGCCTGAACGCCCTCGGCGAGCGCCTGACCCAGATGGGCAAGCTGGAAGACGGCGAGTTCGACTTCAACGAGACCCCCGGCCTGGGTGACGGCGATGCCGGCGGCCCGACCGCGGACATCCCGGTCAAGGACGTCAACGCCGACTTACAGGTGCTGGAGCAGCGCTTCGCTGCTTCAGGCCGCCAGTTGTCGGTGATGGAATCGCTGATGTTCGACCACCAGCTGCAGCAGAACGCCGTGCCCTCGCGCATGCCGATCCGCAACAGCTACGTCACCTCCGGCTTCGGCACCCGTGCCGACCCGTTCGGCCGCGGTGCCGCCACCCACAAGGGCATGGACTTCCACGCCCGCGTCGGCGACCCGGTGATGTCCGTGGCCGATGGCGTGGTCAGCTTCTCCGGCGTGAAGGGCGGCTACGGCAACGTGGTCGACGTCGACCATGGCAACGGCTATGTCACCCGCTACGCGCACAATTCGCGCCTGGTGGTGAAGGTCGGTGACCTGGTCCGTGCCGGCCAGGAAGTGGCCAAGGCCGGTTCCACCGGCCGCTCCACCGGTGCCCACGTGCACTTCGAGGTGTGGGAGAACGGCAACGTGGTCAACCCGCGCAAGTTCCTCGGCGACGGCGGCAATACCCCGGTCGGCCGCATCAGCCGCGGTTGAACCCAACGCCGGGCATGGCCCGGCGCTACCGGGCCAAGGTGGTAGCGCGGGGCCACGCCCCGCGAGCGCGCAGCGCGGTCGATCCGACCCCGTTCCCGGTTCCGCAGACGCCTGCGGGGTTGAAACCCCAGCGGCCCGTCCCAAGCTACAATGGGTGTTGCCATCGACAGGGCGCCAGGCGCCCTGTTTCGTTTGCGGCGATCGGATCCCCGGGGGGGAGGCCGGGCCGCTGTGTCCATCCAACCCGGTTCCTTCAATGATCAACAGCCTGCTTACCCGCGTATTTGGCAGTCGTAACGAACGACAGCTGCGCCAGCTCAACCGCATCGTCGCCAAGATCAATGCGCTGGAGCCGGAGATCGAGAAGCTTTCCGACGAGCAGCTGCAGGCCAAGACGCCGGAGTTCAAGCAGCGCATCGCCGGGGGTGAAGCCCTGGACAAGGTGCTGCCGGAAGCGTTCGCGGTCTGCCGCGAAGCCGGCCGCCGCGTGCTGGGCATGCGCCACTACGACGTGCAGCTGATCGGCGGCATGGTGCTTCACCTGGGCAAGATCGCAGAAATGCGCACCGGTGAAGGCAAGACCCTGGTCGCGACCCTGCCGGTGTACCTGAACGCGCTGGAAGGCAAGGGCGTGCACGTGGTCACCGTCAACGACTACCTGGCCCGCCGCGATGCCGCGCAGATGGGCAAGCTGTACAACTGGCTGGGCCTGAGCGTGGGCGTGGTCTACCCGGGCATGCCGCACAGCGACAAGCGCGAGGCCTATGCCTCGGACATCACCTACGGCACCAACAACGAATTCGGTTTCGACTACCTGCGCGACAACATGGCGCTGTCCAAGGCCGACCGCTACCAGCGCGGCCTTCACTACGCCATCGTCGACGAAGTCGACTCCATCCTGATCGACGAAGCGCGTACCCCGCTGATCATCTCCGGCCCGGCCGATGATTCCCCGGAGCTGTACATCCGCGTCAACCGCGTCGTGCCGAACCTGGTCAAGCAGGAAGTGGAAGACGGCGAGGGCGACTTCTGGGTCGACGAGAAGGGCAAGCAGGTGCACCTGTCCGAAGCGGGCATGGAGCACGCCGAGCAGCTGCTGGTGGAAGCCGGCATCCTCGACGGCGAAACCGAAGGCCTGTACGCGCCGCAGAACCTGACCGTGGTCCACCACCTCAACGCCGCCCTGCGCGCGCACGCCATCTACCAGCGTGACGTGGATTACATCGTGCGCGACGGCGAAGTGGTCATCGTCGACGAATTCACCGGCCGTACCCTGGCCGGCCGCCGCTGGTCCGACGGCCTGCACCAGGCGGTGGAAGCGAAGGAAGGCGTGCCGGTCCAGCGCGAGAACCAGACGCTGGCGAGCATCACCTTCCAGAACCTGTTCCGCATGTACAAGAAGCTGTCCGGCATGACCGGTACGGCCGATACCGAAGCGTTCGAATTCCAGAGCATCTACGGCCTGGAAGTGGTGGTCATCCCGACCAACCGCCCGACCATCCGCAAGGACAGCCCGGACCAGGTGTTCCTCAACCGCAAGGGCAAGTTCAATGCGGTGCTGGCCGACATCGAAGAGTGCGCCAAGCGCGGCCAGCCGGTGCTGGTGGGTACCACCTCGATCGAAACCTCGGAAATGCTGTCCGAGCACCTGAGCAAGGCCGGCGTGAAGCACGAAGTGCTCAACGCCAAGCAGCATGACCGCGAAGCGACCATCGTTGCCAACGCCGGTCGCCCGGCCGCCGTGACCATCGCCACCAACATGGCCGGCCGCGGTACCGACATCGTGCTGGGCGGTTCGCTGGAAGCGGAAATCCACGAGCTGGGCGAGGGCGCGACCGACGAGCAGAAGGCGGCGGTCAAGGCCGAATGGCAGAAGCGCCATGACGCGGTGAAGGCCGCCGGCGGCCTGCACATCGTGGGCACCGAGCGCCACGAATCGCGCCGTATCGACAACCAGCTGCGTGGCCGTTCCGGCCGCCAGGGTGACCCGGGTTCGTCCCGCTTCTACCTGTCGCTGGAAGACAACCTGATGCGCATCTTCGCCTCCGACTGGGTGCAGAAGGCCATGCGCATGATGGGCATGAAGGAAGACGACGTCATCGAGGACCGCCTGGTCAGCCGCCAGATCGAAAAGGCGCAGCGCAAGGTCGAGGCCCACAACTTCGACATCCGCAAGAACCTGCTGGACTTCGACGACGTCAACAACGACCAGCGCAAGGTGATCTACGCCCAGCGCGACGAGCTGCTGGACGCCGAATCGGTGAAGGACAACGTCGACGGCATCCGCGACGACGTGATCTTCGACGTGGTCGCCCGCTTCGTGCCGCCGAACTCGGTGGACGAGCAGTGGGACCTGCGTGGCCTGGAAGCGACCCTGGAGTCGGACTTCGGCCTGCAGATGTCGCTGGTGGACATGGTCAAGTCGCACGAGGAACTGGACGCCGAAGGCATCGCTGCGAAGGTGCTGGAGCGCGTCAACCAGCACTTCGCCGAGAAGGAAGCCGGCGTGGGCGAGGAAACCATGCGCGCGCTGGAAAAGCACGTCATGCTGACCGTGCTCGACCAGAGCTGGAAGGAACACCTGGCCCGCATGGACTACCTGCGCCAGGGCATCTACCTGCGTGGTTACGCGCAGAAGCAGCCCAAGCAGGAGTACAAGAAGGAAGCCTTCGAGCTGTTCTCGGACATGCTGGAGAACGTCAAGCGCGAAGTGGTGACCCTGCTGGCACGCGTGCGCATCCGCAGCGACGAGGAAGTGCAGGCGCTGGAAGCCGCCGAGCGGCAGCAGGTGGAAGCCCGCCTGAGCCAGTCGCAGTTCCAGCACCAGGACGCCGGCAGCTACAGCGCCGACGAAGAAGCGGCACAGGTGGAAGCCGCCCAGCAGGGCGGGAGCCCGCTGCAGCGTGACGAGCCGAAGATCGGCCGCAACGATCCGTGCCCCTGCGGCAGTGGCAAGAAGTACAAGCACTGCCACGGCCAGCTGAGCTGACCCAGGAAGCCCCGCGAAAGCGGGGCTTCTTCGTTGTGGCCGGGGCGATGGCCGCGCCGGGCCGGCGGCCGGCATTGCGCGGCGCCCTGCCGATTCGGCATCCTGTCCCCATGCCTTCCCCGAAACGATCGATCCATGTCGTGGCCGGCGTCATCACCGACGTCCGTGGCCGCGTGCTGCTCAACCGCCGTACCGAGAACCGCGACATGGCCGGCCTGTGGGAATTCCCCGGCGGCAAGCGCGAGGCCGGCGAGAGTTCCGAACAGGCACTGGTGCGTGAGCTGCGCGAAGAGCTCGGCATCGAGGCCGAGATCGGCGAGTGGATAATGGACGTGCCGCAGCACTACCCGGACAAGCACCTGACCCTGGAGGTGCGGCACATCCGCAGCTGGAAGGGCACCCCGCGCGGGCGCGAGGGCCAGGCCATCACCTGGGTGGCGCCGGACAAGCTGGGCCGCTATTCGATGCCGCCGGCCGACCTGCCGGTGGTAGCCGCGCTGCGCCAGCCCGACCGCTACCTGATCACCCCGGCGCCGGAAGAGGGCGAGGCCGGCGTGCAGCGCTGGCAGGACCAGCTGCAGCAGGCGGTGGCCACGGGCCAGCAGCGCATCCAGCTGCGCCTGCCGGCCGCGCACCCGCAGCGGCAGGTGCTGATCGAGCAGGCCCTGCAGGCGCACCGGCAGGGCGTGCAATGGCTGCTCAACCGCGATATCGAACTGGCCCGCGCGCTGGGCATCGGCGTGCACCTGGGCAGCGAACAGCTGCTGGCCCTGCAGGAACGACCGCTGCCGGAGGGCCAGCTGGTGGCTGCCTCCTGCCATGACCTGGCGCAGCTGCAGGCAGCGCAGCGGCTGGGCTGCGATTTCGCGGTGCTCGGCCCGGTGCAGGCCACGGCCAGCCACCCCGGAGCCACCCCGCTGGGCTGGGAGGCGTTCGCCGCGTTGCGGGCGCAGGTGTCGCTGCCGATCTACGCGCTGGGCGGGCTGGATGCAGGCCAGGTCAGCCAGGCCCGTCGCCACGGCGGGCAGGGCATCGCCGCGATCCGCGGGCTGTGGCCGGGCGGGTAGCGCGGGGCTTCTGGCCCTTCGCCGGGCATGGCCCGGCGCTACCCCGCCGCAGGACGCCGGTAGATCCACGCCATGCGTGGATAGGGTCGGTCTCGCCCGCCGTCAGTAGATCCACGCCATGCGTGGATGCGGCCCTACAACGTGATCCAGAAACACCCGTACTGCCGCCGCAGCCCCAGCACCGTCGCCGCGCGCGCCGCACTGCCCGGCAGCGTCTGTTCCAGGCGCAGGCCGATGGGATGCCGTGGCGCCGTCGGCTCCGGGTCGGATCCCTGCGCAGCAGGGCTCTGACCCTCATCCGGTTGCACCTCATCAACCTGCTGCGGATACACCGGCACCACGTCCACCAGCGGCCGCCGCACCACCGATTCCAGCTGGCCGAGGATGCGCTGCGCACCGGCATCGGACACCGCGCTCCACAGGTACAGCGTGGACAGCCGGTTGACGTCCTGGGTGTTCACCGCGTCGTGCAGGGCCTGCACCAGTTCGCTCAGGCGGCGAGGGCAGCTGGCGCCCAGGCTGTCGCGCTGCAGGGTACTGCCGGCCGGTGGCGGCGGCGGGCGCCGCGACTGCGCGCCCACGCTGTCACAGGGACGGTCGGTATAGACGCTCTGGCCCTGCGCATCGGTGCAGCGGTTCAAGCGCGTGGATTGGGCGTGGGCGTCGATGCTGGCAGCGGACAACAGCACCAGCAGCAGGGACAGGACGGCTTTCATCGCCACAGGGTAGCGTTGAACGCGACAACACAGTGCGCTTTCAGCCGTTCAGCAGCTTCAGCACCGACACCGTCGGCTTGGCCAGGTTCAGCGTGTAGAAGTGCAGGCCGGGTGCGCCGCCTTCGACCAGCCGCTGGCACAACTTGGCCACGACTTCGGCACCGAACGCACGCACCGACTCACTGTCGTCGCCATAGGCCAGCATCTTGCGGCTGATCCAGCGCGGGATCTCGGCGCCGCACTGTTCGGAGAACCGCCGCAGCTGGCTGAAGTTGGCGATCGGCATGATGCCCGGGGTGATCGGCACCTGCACGCCCAGCCGCTGCACTTCATCGACGAAGTGGAAGTACGCGTCGGCGTTGTAGAAGTACTGGGTGATGGCCGCATCGGCGCCGGCATCGACCTTGGCCTTGAAGTGCTTCAGGTCGGTCAGTGCGTCCGGTGCCTGCGGATGGGTTTCCGGGTAAGCGCCCACTTCGATGCGGAAGGCATCGCCGTGTTCGGCGCGGATGAAGGCGATCAGTTCGGACGCATAGCGCATGTCGCCGGGGAAGCCCATGCCCGAGGGCAGGTCACCGCGCAGCGCGACCAGGCGCCGGCAGCCGATGGCGCGGTACAGCTTGAGCAGCTCGCGGATCTCCTGGCGGGTGCCGCCGACGCAGGACAGGTGCGGCGCAGCGTCCAGGCCGTGGTGCTGGTTGAGATGGCGCACCGTCTCGGAGGTGTAGCTGAGGGTGGAGCCGCCGGCACCGAAGGTGCAGGACACGTACTCGGGGGCATACGCCTTCAGGCGGGCGGCGGTTCGGTCCAGCTGGCCACGCTGCTCATCGGTCTTGGGCGGGTAGAACTCGAAGCTGATGGCGCTCATGGCACGGGCGGTGGCGGTGGGTGCGGTTGAGTATATCTCTCCATCAAGATGGATGTGAAGCTGCGCGACGTGAAGAACCGGTCCGCCCCGGGCGACCGTTCACCCGGGCGCACGGCCGTTGCTCCGCTACTGCAACACGCCGGCAGCCACGGCGGCCAGGCTGGCCGCATCCCCCCACGCACCCGTCCCTGCAAGGAGTACGCGATGAAGATGATGCTGGCGATGTACTACGCGATGAAGGCCCTGGCCCGGCTGGCGATGCTGGGCATGGCGATGGCCGTGCTCGGCTCGGGCGCTGCCCATGCCTCCGCGGCGGCCCCGGCTGGCACCGGCAAGGTGCAGGTGGAAGTGGTCGGGCATGGCCGCCCGCTGCTGATGATCCCCGGCCTGAACAGCAGCGCCGAGGTCTGGCACGAGACCTGTCGGGCGCTGAAGGACGTGCAGTGCCACCTGGTGCAGCTGCCGGGCTTTGCCGGCGCCCGCGCCGCCGACCCGCGACCGGCCGATTTCCTGTCGGCCATGCGCGACCAGCTGCTGGCCTATGTGCATGACCAGAAGCTGGGCCATCCGGCGGTGATCGGCCACAGCCTGGGTGGCGTGCTGACCCTGCAGATGGCGGTGAAGGCGCCGGATGCGCTCGGGCCGCTGGTCATCGTCGATTCCCTGCCGTTCTACGCGGGCATGCAGAACCCGCAGGCGACCGCGCAGAGCGTGCAGCCGATGGCCGAACAGATGCGCACGGCGATGCTGGCCGCGGACCCGGCCAGCTACCAGGCGCAGGCCGAAGCGGCGCTGGCCCCGTTGACCAACAGCACCGCGCGCCTGCCCGAGCTGAAGCGCTGGGGCCATGACAGCGATCGCGCCACCACCGCCGATGCGATGTACTCGCTGCTGGTGACCGACCTGCGCAGCGAAGTGGCCGGCATCCGTTCGCCCACGCTGGTCCTTGGCGCCTGGGCGTCCTACCAGGCAATGGGCGCGACCGAAGCCTCGGCGCGTGCGATCTTCCAGTCGCAGTACGCCGCGCTGCCCGGCGTGCGCATCGTACTGAGCGCGACCGGCCACCACTTCCTGATGTGGGATGATCCGCAATGGCTGCGTGGGCAGGTGCAGGCGTTCCTCGACAGCCACCGCTGATCCTTCCGTCCCCGCCGGCCATTGCCATGCCCGAATCGACCTCCACGCTGCGTTTCTGGTTGATCAACACCCTCGGTTGGGCGCTGTTCTGCGTGGTCAGCCTGGCCATGACCGGCGCGTTTGGCGGCGGCAGCAGCAGTGGGAGCACGCTCATCAGCGTCGGCCTGGGCGTGCTGCTGTATGCCATCAGCGGCAGCGTGCGCGCGCTGGCATTGCGGCGCCACTGGTGGCGGCTGGACCTGGGCGCGCTGGTGCTGCGGCTGGCGCTGGCGGTGCTGCTGGGTGCAGCACTGGCGCAACTGCTGCTGACGGCGGTGCTGCAGCCGGCGCTGGCACTGGGCTGGGTGGATTTTGCTGGCCGATCGGGTGATTTCCGCCCGGTCGCACGCCTGCTCTACTGGCTCAACACCGTGCTGATGCTGGGGCTGTGGACCGCGTTGTGGGCCGGCCTGCACGGCGTGCGCAGTGCGCGCCAGGCCGAACTGGCGCGCCTGCGTGCCGAAGCCGAACGCAGTGCGTTGGAGCGCGATGCGCTGCGCGCGCGCTTGAACCCGCACTTCATGTTCAACGCGTTGAACAACCTGCGCGCGCTGATCCTCGAAGATCCCGAGCGCGCACGGCAGATGGTCACCGATCTGTCGCGCACGCTGCGCCATGCGCTGGAGCACGCGCGCAGCGAGGAGGCCGTGCTGGCCGACGAACTGGCCGTGGTGCAGGACTATCTGGCTGTTGAAGCCGTGCACTACGAACAGCGCCTGCAGGTGCACTTCGAGGTGAGTGGCGAAGCCGCACAGGCGCGCCTGCCGGTGATGGCGCTGCAGCTGCTGGTGGAAAATGCGATCAAGCACGGCATCGCCGTGTGTCCTGGCGGCGGCGAAGTGCGTATAAGCGCGCAGTGCAGCGATGGCCTGTTGCGGCTGCAGGTCGACAATCCGCTGGGTGTGGCCGCCGCAGGCAATGCCACCGCCACCGCCACCGCCGGGCACGGCGTCGGCCTGGCCTACCTGCGTTCGCAGCTGGGCCGCGGTGGCCGCTTCCACCTGCAACCGGCGGACGGCCGCATGCAGGCCGTCCTGGAGATCCCGCAATGCGCACGACCCTGAATGTCCTGATCGTCGATGACGCGCGCCTGGCGCGGCAGGAACTGCGCACGCTGCTGGCGGCGCTGCCGTGGGTGCAGTGCGTGGGCGAGGCCGATGACGTGCCGGCCGCGCGCGAGGCGATCGCACGGTTGAAACCCGACCTCGTGCTGCTGGACGTGCAGATGCCCTCCGGCACCGGCTTCGATGTGCTTGATGGCCTGGAACAGGCGCCGGCCGTGGTGTTCGTCACCGCCTACGATGCGTATGCGGTGCGCGCGTTCCAGACCAATGCGCTGGATTACCTGGTCAAGCCGGTGGAAGCGCCGCGCCTGCATGAAGCGCTGGAACGCGCGCGCCAGCAAGATGTGCCTGCCGCGCCGCCGGTGGCCGCCGCTGGCAGCTTGAGCGCGCAGGACCAGGTGTTCGTGCGTGATGGCGAGCGGTGCTGGTTCGTGGCCGTGGGCGAGATCCGCCGGCTGGTGGTGGATGGCAACTACACCCGCCTGTGGTTCCGCGACCAGAACGCGCTGCTGGCACGCAGCCTGAGCGCGCTGGAAGCACGCCTGCCGGTGGAGCTGTTCTTCCGTGCCAACCGCAACACGCTGGTGAACCTGCGGCGGATCCGCGCGGTCAGCCCCAGCGTGGGCGATGGCTACGACCTGGCGCTGGATGATGGCAGCGAGGTGGAGGTGTCGCGGCGGCAGGCGCGTGAGCTGCGCGAGCGGATGGCGCTGTAGCTGCTGCTACAGCTCGGCGGGCTGACCCCTCAAACGGGCCATGACCCCATCGCCGCCATGCTGGATGACCAGCTCGAGCCCGTAATGGCTGCAGAGTCGCCGCATGATGTCCAGGCCCAGACCGTTGCCCTCACTGCCATCTCGCTTGTCGAAGGGCCGCGGTTCGGGCCAGTTGCCCAGAAAGGGCGATGTACCCGCTGTGTTGCGCACCAGCAGGTGATCGTCCTGCCATGCAATCAGGACCTCTCCCTGCGCGGTATGCGCGAACGCATTGCCGACCAGATTGGCCAGGACGACGCGCAGGGCCGCCTCGGGCGCACGCAGCGCGGCCTCGTTGGGCACGGTCAGCCGCACTTCGACAGGCCGCGCGGCCAGCAACGGAGACTGCTCGATGATCACCCGTTCCAGCAGCGGTACCAGCTTGACCGGCGGCGCACCGTGGCTGGCGGTTTCTTCGCGTGCCAGCGCCAGCAGCGCTGCGATGGCCTGCTGCAACTGCAGTGCCGAAAGGCGGATGTGCTGCACATGCTGGCAGCCACGCTCGGACAATGCTGGCTCGCTGGATAGTTGGCCTGCCGCACTGGAGATGACGCTCAGAGGGGTGCGCAGCTCATGGCTGGCATCGCGCGTGAACGCCTGTTCGCGGGCAAGGAAGGCAGCGACGCGTGCGGACAACCCATCGAGCGCGCGCGCGAGTACGCCAATCTCGTCATCGTCGAAACGTGCTGCCAGGCGCATGCCGTGGCCAGGTTCCGGCTGCAGCGCTTCAACCTCTTCGACCAGCACGTAGAGCGAGCGCGTGCTGCGATGGGCGAGCCACATGCCAAGAGCAATCGCCGCGATCAAGACCAGCAGTGCCGTGCCGGCCAGCAGCATGACAACCCGGTCGCGGATCGGTCGGACCACCAGTTGCGCGCTGACTTCCGACACGAGCCACGCAGGCGGGGCGCCGGCCGGAGGATCGATCCGCTTGAGATGGTAGTGCCGCCCATCGACGCCTGCGAACTCCGAGCGCCAGGGTTCCTTCGCGAACTCGCTGCGTAGATCGTCGGGGAAGGTCGAGGGTGAGTCATGCAGCTGGATGGCGGCGTCGGCAGGCGTCCCCCAGTCCCCTTCGTGCGCGTGGCGGGCAAGCTGGGCCCGCGCTTCACGCTCCAGCTGGGCGTTGAAGATGCTGTCTTCCACCACGTACATGAACACCATCGAATAGGTGCCGAACACCATCGCGGTGAACAGCGCGAAGGCGGTGAATGTGATCACCAGTCGACGGCGCAGGCGCTGGGTTGGCCGCGGCTTCATGGCGAGGCTTCCAGACGGAATCCGACACCGTGGACGGTGCGCAGCATCTCGCCTTCGAACGGCCTGTCCAGTGCCTGCCGCAGCAGATACAGGTGCGATCGCAGCGGATCGGAAGGCGGCGCCTCATCACCCCACAGGCGTTGAACGAGCTCGCTGCGCGTGACCGTTCGCGGCCAGGCCTCGGCCAGTATGAGCAGGATGCTCTGCGGAACCTGTGCCAGTTCCAGCAGCGTTCCGGCACGCCAGGCCCGGCCGCTGCGGCGGTCGATGCTCAACGGTCCAACCTGCAGAAGATTCGGTTGACCTACGCGATGGCGGCGGGCGAGGGCGAGACAGCGGGCGAGCAGTTCGGCGTCGTCGAAGGGCTTGACCAGATAGTCATCTGCGCCCGCAGCGAAGCCCTGCAGCTTGTCGCCGATCGCATCTCGTGCGGTCAGCATCAGCACCGGGACGTGCCGATCGCTGCGTTCGCGCAATCGATGGCAGACGGTCGTGCCATCGATGCCGGGCAACCCGATATCGAGCAGCAGTACATCCGGCGGTGATGCCAGTGCCAACTGCAGCCCGAGGTGTCCGTCAGCGGCGAAATCGACCAGATGCCCATGCGCCTGCAGCATGTCGATGATGGCCGAGGCCAACGGCAGGTTGTCTTCAATCAACAGCAGGCGCAGGCGCTCGGCGTCCATGGTCAGGGCTGCATGCGGGCCAGGAGAGCGCTAGCTTCGTCCAGTCCGGGCTGCTTTTCCAGCACAGCCAGTACCTGCGAACGGGCCAGTTCGGTCCGGCCCAGACGCCAGTGGGCTTCTGCGATCGCGACCTGCAACCTCGGTTCGTCCATATGCGGGCTGGCCAATTGCATGATGGACAGCGCGTCGGTGATGGCGCTGGCATCCTTGGCGCCCTTCAGCTGGTAGAAGCCCAGCATGCCGATCAACTCGACGTGGTGGTCGGAGGGGCGCTGCGCCAGTTCCCGCGCCGCTTGCCCATCGCGCTGCTGCAGATGCTGCTCCACCAGCGCCATGCTGCGCTCGTCGCGCCATGCCTGGCGGGCTAGTGGCACGCGTCCGCTGGCACGCACGAAGGCTTCGGCCAGTGCGGCGGTCGAGAACGGGTTCTGACCCGTCAGCAGGCGTCCATCGACCACGACTTTCGGCATCATCAACGGTGCCTCCTGCCAGCGTGCCCCCAGCTCGCGCATGCGCGGTTCAAGCTGGAACGCGAATTCCTTCGCCCAGCGTTTGCCAAACAGCGCTTCTTCCTCTTCTGTGAAACCGGTCATGGCGCGGCCATCCACCATTGCCCGGCCATCGGGAAGGCGAACACCTGCCAGCGCCGCCGGGCCATGGCACACCGCCGCGACCAGCCCGCCCTGCTGCCAGATTCCGGCAATCGTGGCGTGCAGGGCCGTATCGACGGGAAGATCGAACATGGCGCCCTTGCCGCCGATCACCAGGACGCCCTGGTAGTCGCTGGCACGCAGTTGTGCGGTGGGCACGGTCGCGGCCAACTTGCCCATGGCCTGCGGATCGGCAAGGACGGCGGCATTGAAAGCCTCGGAGGGGTTGTATTTGTCAGCCTCGACGGCGCCACCTCGCGGACTTGCCACATCGATGTCGAAGCCGTTCTGCTTGAGGATGAGCCAGGCCTGCGCGAATTCGTCCATCTCGAAACCAGGACGGGTCTTGCCCTGGTCCCGGCCTTCGCTGCTGACCACGAGCAGCACCCGCGGTGATGCGGCAGATGCGGAAGGGATGGACAAGGCAGCGGGGAGAAGGAGGGCCAACAGGCCGGACAGCAGGGGGCGGTGGAAGCGGTTCATGCAGGACTCTCCGGGAGGTGTATGCGCACTGTGGCCGTCAAATGTGAAGCAGACTTCAAGCGTATCGACCGTTACCCTGATGACCTGTTCCCGCCCGTGCACGCCATGTCCATCGTCCTCACTGAATTCGCCCGTCCCCGCCTGTTCCCGCGCGTGCCGCGCGCCAACACCATCCAGGACATCAGCGCCGAGCAGTTCCAGGCGCACCTCAACGCGCATGCGCCGCTGAAGGTGCTCGACGGCTATGCGCCGTTCTGCAAGCTGTTCGTGTACGAGAACTGGACCAGCACGCGCTGCCTGACCGTGCCGGTCACCGAGGCCAACCGCCACCTGCTGCGCAGCGGCTACGAGGCGCGCAACCGCGAGGAACTGCCGGTGCTGGTGCGCTGGTTCGAGGGCGTGGAATCGCCGCGCGCGAATTACCTGGTGGTGATCCTGTACAGCGCCGAACAGCTGGCGAAGGAAGGCTCGCCGGTCGACGCGGACTGGGGCATCGTCGGCTGCATCTATACCGCCGAACCGGAAGAGGTTCCGATGGCGCCGATCACCATGATGCGCAATGCACTGGGTGTGGAGGAGGGCGGTTCCGGCGTGCCACTAGACCGCGAGGCCTACCAGCGCGCGGTGCAGTTCTGGGAGAACAACGCCAATTGGCGGCCGTGATCCGGTGGTAGCGCCCGAGCCCATGCTCGGGCGGCGCCCCCGAGCGGGGGCCAATTTGGGGGGGGAGCGCCCCA
>NZ_JACVTT010000003.1:0-91892 GCF_016624665.1 Stenotrophomonas sp. S39
GCACCACGCGAGGTGGTGCCGACTGGCGAGCGCAAACTACATCTAGCAAACGGGTTTTCGACACCCGGCCACCCGTTTTCGGTGGCGGTGCCAGAGTTGCTGGATGTAGTTGGGAAAGGCAAGGGTTGGGGTCAATGCCGCCAAAACCCATGACGCTTCTGGCATTGTCGCATAGCGGCGGAGGTGGCAAGAGGCCCCGCCTGGCGTGGCTTTCGGCCGCTCTGGGTTACGGTCGCCAAGCAGTGCAGCCTGCCACGTCGGAGCGGGGCATTTGCGACATGGGCGCCGTGGGCAAAAGCATGCCTGGCCGCTAAACGCCGGCTGCCTGCCATGCGAGTGTTCCCGATGACAAACGCTGCCACGGATCGGCCCTCAGCCCGCAGGCGCGTGCTCGGCTGCGATCGCGCCGTACGTACGCAGCGGCCTGCCCAGCAACGGCATCAACCGCTCCACGTCACCCGCGCCCGGCCGCATTCCGTCGCTGATGAAGCGTTCGGCCATCTGTCGCATGTACTACGCCATCCACGCCGGCATGAACCGGGGGAGCCATCGCCTGCTCCAGGCCGCCGACTGCCAGCCGCGCGGACTCCAGAAGGCGAGCATGGTCGTGCCCCCTGCGCGCGTTCGTGGACAGGCCCATCATGACAGTGGTCATGTAGTCCACCACCCGGTCAGCAGCCTCCGGGTGGCGCGCTGCGACGAAATCACGGATCGCAGCTTCGGCACCCATCAGGAAGACCATGGCCGCCCGCCGGGCGTCATCGTCGATGGCCTGCACCCCTTCAATGACCATGCACCCGGCCGCGCCCTCCCTGCCTGCATATCGGCATGCGGCTTCCTCAAGCACGGCGGCCAGACACGCAACGACGGGCCGGGCTGGATCCAGCAATTGCTTCAACGGGATGGCACCCTCGCACGCATATCGGTCCAGCACCTTGCCGAACAGCCGCGCCTTGCTGCCGAAAGCAGCATAAAAACTGGGCGGATTGATCCCGAGGGTGCTGGTGATGTCTGCCACGCTGACGTCGTCATAGCTGCGCTCATGAAACAGGTGCTGCGCCGTGGCCACGGCAGCATCAGGGTCGAATGCCCGGGGGCGACCGCGCGGTCGCGCATTTTTTGTATCAACCACTATTAAATTCCTTGACAGCAGTCGCGGGCCATTTCTATAGTGGATGCTACATTAAATGCATGGGTGTGTCGAAACATGATGTTCAAGAACCGGAACGTGCTTGTCCTGGGCGGCAGCCGAGGCATTGGAGCGGCAATTGTCCGCCGTTTCGCCGCCGAGGGGGCCTCGGTGACGTTCACCTACAGCGGCTCCCCGGATGCGGCGCATGCGCTGGCTGCGGAGACCGGAGCGACTGCCGGGATGACCGACAGTGCCGACCGAGACGCAGTCATCGCGCGGGTGCGTGACAGCGGGCCGCTGGACGTACTGGTGGTGAACTCGGGTATCGCGATCTTTGGTGACGCGCTTGAGCAGGACCCCGACGCCGTGGATCGTCTGCTGCGCATCAACGTGCACGCGCCGTACCACGCCTCGGTCGAGGCGGCGCGCACGATGGCCAATGGCGGTCGCATCATTGTGATCGGCTCGGTGAACGGCGACAGGATGCCGGTGCCTGGCATGGCGTCGTACGCGGTGAGCAAATCAGCGCTGCAGGGCCTGGCACGCGGCTTGGCACGGGACTTCGGTCCGCGCGGAATCACGATCAATATTGTTCAACCCGGTCCCATCGACACCGATGCCAACCCCGAGGACGGCCCCATGAAGGACTTGATGCACAGCTTCATGGCGATCAAGCGTCACGGACGTCCGGAGGAGGTGGCGGGCATGGTCGCCTGGTTGGCGGGTCCGGAGGCAGGCTTCGTGACCGGGGCGATGCATACCATTGATGGTGCTTTTGGCGCCTGATGCGTGCAGGCGGGGCTGGATGCGGCCGACATGGGCGCCTACCACGGCGTGCATGGCTTCCGTCAGTTCAGCCACCGCAAGGCGGTGGTGGTGCAGGCCAAGGATGGGGCGTCGAACCTGCGCCTGCGTGCGCCGTATGGGGGAGGCTCGGGTCTTTGGATGACGCGCTGGGTAATGCCCTGAAGAAGTGAGGGCGACCGGCCGCCGCCCGTGCGCGGCGGCCGAGGGCTCTGGAGCAGTCGCTGACACCTGTCACTTGTTCAGCGGGTGCGGTCCGTCAATAGTGAGCGCCACCCACCGCCCTCCGTGCGGGCACTCACTGAAAGGACCTCCCGTGAACCTGCTGCTGCCCATCCTCTCGCACACCCCGATCTGGGTCTGGGTGATCCTGGCGTATCTCATCACCCGTGGCGTCGCGGCCATGCGGCCAGGACAGACCTCGCTGCGGAGGCTGGCGATCGTGCCGGCGCTGTTCACTGTGTGGGGCATCTGGTCGATCAGCCATCGCTACGGCGGTTCGCTGGTGGCGTGGAGCGAGTGGCTCGCCGGCATCTGTGCGGGTGCGATGCTTGGCTGGGTGCTGCTGCGCCGCGCGACGCTGACCGTGGACGAAGCGACGGGCCGGTTGTGGCGCAGCGCGGATTACAGCCTGCTGCCGCTGCTGCTGGTCACGTTCCTGGTGAAGTACGGGTTCGAGGCGGCGCTTGCGGTGTCGCCTGCGCTGAGTGCCAACGGCAGCTTCAGTGCCGCGTATCTGCTGCTGTCTGGTGGGTTCACCGGCATTTTTGTTGGCAAGTACTTCCGGTATCTGTCGGTGCTGCGCAAGGGCATGCTCAGCAATCTGGGTCCGGCGCACTGAGGTAGGGAGGGGCCGGAGACGCTGTTGAGCTTGGCTTGGGAGAAGCGCGACAGATCAACACCCTTCGGGCAGTAGTGACGCAGCAGATCAGTGCCCTTTCGTCGGCGATCCAGGTGATTGATCGGCGGCTTCCGGGGCTTGGTCGCAAACGGATTGCCACGCCCCCGCGTGGATGGCAACGTGCAGCGGCGATCACGTCCACCTCGAGCCCCGCATGACTCCCGTTGCCCTGTATTCGCCCGATCCGGCCCGCGGCTGGCTGCCCTGGGTCTGGCTGACGCCGATCCTGATGATCCTGTTCAACGCGGTACCGGTGATCGCGCTGGACGGATGGATGCAGTCGCAGCATTGGTCGACGCCGCGCGGCGATCCAATCGGGCTCGCTGGCTTGCATGCGCTGCTGTGGATGGGCTTTGCGCCAACGCTGGCGGCCGTGCTCGCCTGGGTACGCTGGGTCGAAGGGCGCTCGCTGGCGACTATCGGGCTGACTGGTCCGGCACCGTTGAAAGCCTTCCTGCGCGGACTTGCCGTTGGGTTCGGCACAGTTGTGCTGGTCGTAGTCGCGATCTGGATGGCAGGCGGCATGCAGGCCGCAGGCTTGGGGCAGGCTTGGCGCTCGCCCGCCAGCCTGCTGCACATCGGTCTGCTGCTATTGAGTTTCATGTTCCAGGCGACCGTGGAGGAAGTCATCTTCCGCGGTTGGATGCTGTCGGTGGTGGCGCGCAAGACCAATGTCGCGGTGGCAGTGCTGCTGGTGTCGCTCGTTTTCTGCTTCCTGCATTTCAGTCCGCAGCAGCCGCCGCTGGTCATGCTCGGCACGTTCCTGTTCTCGCTGTTCGCCTGCGCCTGGGCGCTGTGGACCGGCAATATCTGGGGCGTGATGGGCTGGCACGCGGGATGGAACTGGTTGCTCGCAACCGGTTTCGAACTGCCCGTCACCGGCATGGATGCGCACTTGCCGGCGCTGCTGGTGGCACTGCGTCCACAAGGCCTGGACACCCTCACCGGTGGCACGCAAGGGCCGGAAGGTAGTTACCTGTGCAGCGCTTTCTTCGTCGCCGCGATCGCGTGGATCCAGTGGCGAAAGACGCGCGGAGCTCACAACTTCTCGCCGACCAGCAGGTAACGCCCCTGCCAGGGCGGCATCGTTGCTCGTTCTGCAAAGTGCTTGTACGGATTCCGCTCGAGGTATTCAGCGATCTGGAGGCAGACTAGGTTCGGGGTGCCAGCCCCGGTACCGAGTGGAACCGAGACTGCCTTCGCTGAAGTCTCAACGGAGAGTGATGTCGCTTCCTCGATAAAGTTCGACCAGGCCACCTTCCGTTTACGTCTCGCAACGACTGCTCCTGGCCGGAAGCGGACCCTGGAGCGGCTTGGCGGCTGGCATGGCCGGCTGCCTGCAGGAACCTATAAGGACTCCATCGCGGTAGAGCTGTCTTTTTGATGGCGCCGCCGGGGTTCCATTCGAACCCGCTCGACTTGCAGGCACTTTTCGCGATCTTCGATGACAAGCGGTACCCGTTCTATGAGCAAAAGATCGCAGCCTGAGCCGGTACCAAAGGAGTCACCTTCTCACACAGTTTGAAGTGGACAAAAAGGTGCAGCAAGCTGCGTCCCTTGTCCGGTTGGCACATCATGCTGCTGCAACAGCTCGGGCGCGGCGCAACGCCCACGCAACAGCTCGCCATATCACCAGCCGGCTGATCGCGGCGATCAGCATCGGTACGCAAGCCACAAGCGCCGGCAGCACGGGACCGAAGACAAAGGTCATCCCCACCACGAAGCCGAACAGGTACTCCGCCCGGTAGACCGGGAGCAGTACAGCAGCCACGAGCAGCGCCATCATTACCTGCGTTGCCGCCGCTTCACCGCCGGCTACGAAGGCCACCGATAGCGCGATACCTCCAAGCAGCGAGCCTAGGAAGCCGGCCATGGCCGGAATGAGTAACCCCTGCCGCTCGCGTGCTCGACGGGTAACGCTCCAGCCTGCCAATGCACCCAGCATGGGCATCACCAAGAGCGCCCACAGATTGGAGATCGCCGGCAGACTCGCATCATTGAGCAGATGGTGGCGCAGGATGCCGCCGTGAGTGTGCTCCCAACCCAGCTGCAGCGCAGCGACGACCGTGCCAAGGATGAGGGCGCAGAGCGACAGCCAGTGAGACTTTTGAATATTCATCATCAAATCTCTATGAGGAGCGTTGTGGCTATAGGAGTCAAAGCATAGGAACGGCAAAGGCGGCACACAATGTGACTGGCGGCACCATGACGAATGGCTGCAACGTCTAGGCAAGGTTCGCCGTGATGCGGTGCTATGGGACATATCCATCGCCTGCTTAGCAAACCAAATCTGACGGTCAACACTGCGATGGAAGACCACCGGGTGACCTTCTGCGCCGCGAACCTGGTCGTTGGCCGGCTAGTAGAGGACGAGATCTTTGTCAAGAACGCGGGCCGTCGGTGCAATCGCGTTCTCTACGCGGCGCAAGTGATTGAGGCCTGTCCAGGTCGTCTTCCGAGTGAGAGCGTGTGTAGTTCTTCGCGTAACAGAATCGCCCCCGCTTTCGTGCGCTACCGACATTCGGGGGGATGTCCGCTTCTGGCCGAAAGCGGACATCTGAAGAAGCCGGCACCGAAAACATACACAAAGACTGGGGCCGGTTTCAGTATCCCGTCGCCGTCCACCAATCCGATCACGATGATCCAACTGCGCCGGCCACGATGCACCCTCCGCCCGCAAGCGCCGCCAGCTCCTCCGCTTGACCCTCCGGGAAGCACTCCTTGAGCAGCTCGAGCAGCGCCGACACCCTCGCGCTGAGCAGCCGTCGCGAGGGGTACAGCGCCCAGATCTCGATGGGCGGCGCCTTCGCATGCCCCCACGACACCAGTGCGCCATCCCTGAGATCGTCGGCAACCAGCGAAAAGGGCAGCAGCGCCGCACCGGTGCCTGCGCGCACGGCATCGCGCACCATGGTCAATGCGCCCAGGCGCAGCACCGGATCCACCGCGACATGCATCTCGCCACGTGGCGTCACCAGGTACCAGGTGGTAGCAACGCCGGATGGCCGGAACACCGCAGGCGCGGTCTCGCCCTGCGCGGGCAGGGGCAGATCCGGGTGCGCCACCGCTACCAGACGGTCGCGCACCAGCACGCGCCCCACCAGCCGCTCATCCGAAGCCGGATTGACGCGTATCACCAGGTCATAGCCTTCTTCCACCATGTCCACGGCGCGGTCTTCGGTGGTGACATCGAGCCGTACCTGAGGGTAGCGCTGCACGAATTCGGCTGCGATCCTGCCCAGTGCCATCTGCGAGAACAGCATCGGTGCGCTCACACGCAGCCGGCCACGAGGCGTGTCGCCGCCCGAGGCAATGGAGGTGGCCGCTTCCTCCAGATCGGTCAGCAGCGTCTCGGTGCGCTCGAACAATGCCCGACCTTCCTCAGTGAGCTTCAACGTGTGCGAGCCACGTTCAAACAGCCGCACTCCCAGGCTTGCCTCCAGCTCACCCACGCGCCGGGACAGTGTTGCCTTCGGGCGGTCCGCCGCGCGCGCGGCGCGGCCAAACCCGCCGTGCCGCGCCACCAGGTTGAAGTCGGCCAGGGCCAGCAGGTCCATGTGTTCCACCGGTGAGACGGGTGGTCCAAGTATATGGGCTATCGGACCGTATGCGGATCAATAATCATGAGGCCCCACCACCCAACCACCCCGAGTACCCCATGACCATTCTTGTTACCGGCGCCACTGGCACCATCGGCCGTCAGGTCGTCCAGCACCTCACCCAGCGCGGCGCGAACGTCCGCGCGCTGGTCCGCACCCCCGCCACCGCCAACCTCCCTGCCACCGTGCAGCTGGTGCAGGGCGACATGCTGGATGTGGATGCCCTGCGCCACGCACTCGAGGGCGTCTCCACGCTGTTCCTGCTCAACGCGGTGGTCGCCGACGAATTCACCCAGGCGCTGATCACCCTCAACGTGGCCCGCGAGGCCGGAGTGAAGCGGGTGGTGTACCTGTCGGTGATCCACAGCGACCGCTACGTCAACGTGCCGCACTTCGCCGGCAAGTTCGGCGTGGAGCGCATGGTCGAGCAGATGGGCTTCAGCGCCACGATCCTGCGCCCGGCCTATTTCATCGACAACGACCTCACCATCAAGGACGTGGTGCAGGGCTACGGCGTGTACCCCATGCCGATCGGCAGCAAGGGCCTGGCGATGATCGACACCCGCGATATCGCCGAGATCGCCGCCATCGAACTGCTCAACCGCGAACAGGCGCCGGACAACAGCGCGCTGACCCGCCTCAATCTGGTGGGCCCGGAAGCACTGACTGGCGAACAGGTTGCGGCCATCTGGAGCAGTGTGCTCAACCGCACGATCGCCTATGGCGGCGATGACACGGCTGCATTCGAGCAGAACCTGCGCCAGTTCATGCCGGCATGGATGGCCTACGACATGCGACAGATGGCAGAGCGGTTCATCAGTGACGGCATGCTGCCGGGCGCAGGCGACGTGGAGCGGTTGATGCAGTTGCTGGGTCGGCCGTTGCGTACGTACGGCGAATTTGCGGCGGAGCATGCGTCAGCGGGCTGAGGACGGAGGCAGGGCAAAGGGTGAGCCGCCTGCTGGCTGAGAGCCCACTGCCGAGCTGAGCGGCTATGCTGCTGCGAAATTGCTATCGAGCCAGGGTATGTACTCTTCCGAACGGTTGAAGGGCATTGATGTCTTCGTCGCGGTAGTTGAGGCAGGAAGCTTCACTGCTGCCGCGAGCCGACTCAATCTGACGAACTCGGCTGTCGGGAAAGCGGTCGTTCGTCTGGAGGACCGGCTGGGCGTAAAGCTCTTCATGCGGACCACCCGCAAGCTCGCCATGACTGACGCCGGCAACGCCTTCTATCGGACGTGCACAGGCGTACTGGGTGAGCTGGAAGAAGCGGAGCAAGTGCTTGGATCCGAAGGCACCACGCCTGTGGGCAAGCTGAGAATCGACCTCCCTGCATCCTATGGCACCCGGAAGGTAATGCCGTCCCTCTTCGATTTCCTTCGGCGCTTTGATGAGATCAGGCCGGAGATCTCATTTACGGATCGTTTCGTGGATCTCGCTGAGGAGAACGTGGATGTTGCGGTCAGGATTGGTGGCAGCGATACGTGGCCAAGCAACATCGGCTACAAGTATCTGGGGCATGAGCGGCGTGTCTTCTGCTGCTCGCCTGGATTTCTTGCCAGCTACGGGCCGATACCCGACAGCCTGGGCATGCTCGGCGAGTTGAACGCGGCGGTGTATCGCCGTGCTGACGGATCACCCAGCCCGTGGTTCATCCAGCGAGACGACGGGCCCGTCGAGCATTATGTCCCCCACGCCAAGCTCGAGGTGGGAAACGCCGACATCCTGGTGGAGGCCGTTGTGCGCGGTCTGGGGGTGGCACAGCTTTCCACATGGCTGATTGAAGACCGCCTGGCCAGAGGTGAACTGGTGGAGGTCCTGCCTTCGTTCTCCACGAAGGGCCTGCCCCTCTACCTACTATGGCGACGAAGCAGGCAGCTGCTGCCGAAGGTCGATGCGCTCATCAGTCATCTCACAGCCTCTCTGAGCGTTTGATTGTGGATGCAGATTCCATAATCAATGGAAAATACATCGCAAACAGGAACTTGTGGATCAAATAGACTCTGGCGCTTCCTCGATCTGGCAGCCCAAAGTGAAAAGCGCAGGCCCGTCCTCTCTGCAAACCCCGTGTCCGCCCGCTGGAGAGGCGCGCGTATCCGGTTCAAGCTCCATCTTCATTCTGGCCGTGGCTGCCTTCACGATCGTCACAACCGAATTTCTCATCATCGGGCTGTTGCCATCGATTGCCCGTGACCTCTCAGTAACGATCTCCACCGCGGGCCAACTGGTGACATTGTTCGCGCTTGTCGTCACCATCTTCGGCCCGCCGCTGACTGCCTGGGTTGCGCATTTCGAACGGCGTAGCCTTTTCGTGGCAATCCTCGTGCTGTTCGCCGCGTCGAATGCGTTGGCCGCGATCGCTCCCAATGTGTGGGTGCTGGCTATTGCGCGCATCGTCCCCGCACTTGCCCTTCCCGTGTTCTGGGGAACCGCAAGCGAGACCGCAGGAAAGATCGCGGGCCCACAGGCTGCTTCGCGGGCGGTGTCCACCGTCTATCTGGGCATTTCCGCAGCAATGCTCTTTGGAATTCCGATGGGCACCCTCGCGTCAGAGGGTATTGGCTGGCGTGGCGCGTTCTGGCTTCTGGCAGCGCTCTCCCTGGTGACTGCTGCCGTCCTGTTTCTTTGCATGCCCAAGCAGGATGCCGGTGCCAGGTCCAGCCTGTTCGAGCAGGCCAGGATCTTCCGCAATCCCTTCTTCGTCGCAAACGTGCTGTTGTCTGCGTTGATCTTCACTGCAAACTTCACCGCCTACACGTATCTGGCAGACATCCTGGAACGTGTCGCGCATGTCTCTTCGGCTGCCGTGGGTTGGTGGCTGATGGGCTTTGGCGCGGTCGGCCTGATCGGCAACTGGTTGGGGGGACGATGGCTGGATGGATCGCCTCTGGCCGTCACCGGCGTGTTCACGTTGCTGCTGGGCGTGGGCATGGCACTCACGATGCTGTTCGCGCAGAGCATCGGCTTGCTTTTCGTTGCGCTTGCGCTCTGGGGTATCGCCAACACCGCGCTCTATCCGATCTGCCAGGTCCGTGTAATGCGCGCTGGTCCTGATGCGCAAGCGCTCGCCGGTACGGTCAACGTATCCGCCGCCAACGCGGGTATCGGGCTCGGTGCGGTCATCGGTGGCGTGACCATTTCGCAGATGGGACCCGGTAGCCTTGGCTACGTCGGGGCTGTCATTGCGTTGATAGCGGTGGTGACACTCCCGCTGGTAAATCGCCTCAACCTCCGCAGGGGCTGACGGATCGGTCGAAGCGCCTGGAGCCAGGCCGATCACACGCCTTCGCGAACATCGTTGCGCTCACGTCACCGCGCGCCAAGCCGTTTCATCTCCCTCAGGTTCAACCGCGGCCCAGGACGCTCTGGGCGGGTTGATTGCCCGGGCCAGATCACCCAGCGTGTGGCTGAGCCCCAGTCCGGTGCCTTCACCCACGCCCTTGGTGGTGAAGAACGGATCGAACACGTGGGTCATTACCGAAGCCTCAATGCCGCACCCGTCATCGCTGATAGAGACCGCGGCAAACGTGCCTTTCAGCGGTGGCGCGAACCGTACCGATGGCATCGCCTCCACCCGACGCACGCAGATGCGCACCGTGCCTCTTACTTCAATGAGGGCTCTTCGCAGCGCTCGCTGACCACGCCGCCCCCAATGAAGCTGCCGACAGCCGCAACAAAGCAGCCTGGCGCTACCAACGGCAGCAGATGGGCGCCGCGGTCCACCGTGTGGAAACTGACAGGCCCCGAACTGCGGAGCAAGGCAGCATGTTCCTGGGCACCGGCGTAGGCGGTATTCGGATCCAGCGTCCCCTGCAGGATCAGTGTTCGTGGCAGGGTGTGCGGGGTCTTTCCGAACCAGGCATCACGCGGGTAACGCGGGACGCTGCCACTGACGAGCAGGCCGGGAATGGGACTGACGAACAACGCATCTTTTGCCTCTTCGATCACGGTCTCCATGCTGAGCTCCGGTCGTGCGTTGTTCTCCGAGGCGGCAATGAGCATCACCAGTGGCAGGGCGGGCTGGTTGTTTCCTCCCTGTCCCAGCTGCGCCAGCGCGGCATTCCAGTCTTTCACCGTGGCGGCCAGCGTGCGGGTATCACCCTCGGAAAGGTCCTGCACGATCTTCGGCATTTGATCGCGCAGCGTAGGGAAGCTCAACAGCGCGGCGAAGAACCGGCGCAGGTCGCCACCTGGCACGTCCTTCTGCCAGGCCGCATCTTTCACCGCCAGCAGCGCCCGATATTGTTGGAGGCTACGTTCATCCATGCTCTGCCGCCCGACCTGGTCAACAAGCGCGGTGCGCCGGCTGAGGTCCCACGTTTCAGTGGTCTCGGGCGGCACCAGTCCGTCGAGGATGAGCCCATCCACATGAAGATCATTGACCTGGAGCGAACGCAACGCCAGCTGGGTGCCGTAGGAGACGCCATACAGCAACACCTGCCCGCTGCCATCTGCCTGTGACATCAGAATGCGAAGGTCATGCGCAGCCTCGGTAATGGAAAAAGCGGACGTGCGCTGCAGGTTCGCATACATGCTGCCGATGCAGGGGCCCCACTCGGCACCTGCCAACCCTGTGCCTTCCGGGCTTTCAGGTGCTTCCTGGATGGGACAGATCCGCGATGACCGACCCGTGCCCCGGTGGTCGGGGATCACAAGATCAAACCCGGGGAACGCACGCTGGTAAGTCGGGATAAGGGGATACAGGGATGCCCCTGACTCGCCCGGGCCACCAGAGATCAGCCAGACCTCGCCTCGCTTGGGCACATCCGCGCTGGCCGGTATGCGCCGCAGGAACAGCGCTATCTGCTCGCCTGATGGATCGGCATGGCGAAGTGGAACGTCCACCGTGGCGCACCGTGATTCTCGCAAGGCGGCTGACGCGCCATCCTCGCAGGCACGCGCCTTGGGTGCAGATGCACTGGCAATTACGGGTGAGAACAGAAGCATTACCGCCCACAGCGCACTGCGACGCATCGACCATCCCTTGGCTTGAATGAGCGCCTACGATGAGGGCTGGACAGGAATCAAGGCGAATGCCGGAAGTAACCCGGCGCGGCTGTTGCTGTCTGCTGCTGGCCGATAGCGGACATTCATTCGCGACCTGGGTCATCCCGGCTGCCCCGGCGGTTTCATGGGATGATGCGCCACCGCGCCCGATTGCCCCTACATGCATACCCTGACCGATCCCAATCTGCTGAACGACATCGCTGAGATTGGTCGTATCGAGGCGGTGCCGCGCATCCTTGAAACCGTGGCCCATATCACCGGCTCAAGATTCACTGCGATTGCCCGGGTAACCGAGACGACCTGGACGGCCTGCGCCACCTTGGACACCCTGGGGTTTGGGCTGGTTCCAGGCGGGCAACTGGTCCTGGAAACCACCATCTGCGACGAGATCAGGCAGTCGCCCACCTCGGTCGTGTTCGCGCACGCCAGTGCGCACCCGTTGTATTCCAAGCACCACACCCCGCGGATCTACGGGCTTGAGAGCTACGCGTCCGTGCCGATCCATCGCCCGGACGGCAGCTTCTTCGGCACCCTCTGTGCCATTGATTCGTCGCCGGGCAACTTCGATGAAGCCCATGTCCGGCGATCCATGGAGCTGCTTGCCGACCTCGTCGGGAACTACCTCGACAAGGAGGATCGCCTACTGGAAGCAGAGACGGCACTCACCGATGCACAGCGGGTTTCAGACCTGCGCGATCAGTTCATTGCGGTGCTGGGCCATGACCTCCGCAGCCCGCTGCAGGCGATCAGCGTGGCTGCGGATTCGCTGGAAATGGAGGCGACTTCCGAGCGTCAGCAGCAGATGCTCGCGCACATCGCATCGGGCGTCACCCGCATGGATGGGCTGATCAACGATGTGCTCGATTTCGCCCGGGGTCGGTTGGGTGGCGGCATTCCGATCTCGCTGCGCGAAAGCCATTCGTTGCAGGCTGATCTCGAACGCGTGGCGGCGGAGGTGGCGATCGCTACCGGTCGCCAGGACATCAGCGTTCAGATGCAGATCGAGGGCAGCGTCGTCTGCGACCCCAGCAGGCTCTCGCAGCTGCTGGCCAACCTGCTGACGAACGCCGCCCAGCACGGCGAGCGATCTGCGCCTGTCACGCTGAGGGTTCACGCCGCATCCAATGCTCTGACGCTGGATGTGCACAACGCCGGCTGCATTCCGTCGGAGCGGCTGGGCAACATTTTCAGCCCGTTTTCCCGCGAGCAGGGCGAGCTGCCCAGGCCCGGCCTGGGTCTGGGCATCTACATCGCATCGGAAATCGCCAGGTCTCATGGCGGGACACTCGAGGTGGCGTCCAATGAAGGTGCGGGAACCTTGTTTACGTTCCAGATGCCGGGCGCGGGACGTTCGTAGGGACCGGGAGACGGCGGAGTTGGGTTAGTCAGGCTCTGGGCGTAAGCGAGAGCGCTCTCAGGCCCCTGCCTTCCCCCGATCCAACTGCCGATAGCCAATCGCCTCCGCCAGGTGCGCCGTCCCGATTCCCTCGCACGCATCCAGATCCGCGATCGTGCGAGCCACCCGCAGAATCCGGTGCATCGCCCGCGCTGAGAGCTGCAAGCGTTCAATCGCCTGCTCCAGCAGATCCTGATCGCCCTCGCTCAACCGCGTACATGCCCGCAGCGCTGCCGGTGGCAGATGCGCATTCAACCCACCCCGAGCGCGCTGCCGCGCATGCGCCGCTTCAACCCGCGCCCGCACCACCGCACTCGGCTCGCCCAGCGGCGTGCTTTCCCGCAGCTCCACTGCATCCATTCTGGCCACGCTGATATGCAGGTCGATGCGGTCCAGCAGCGGCCCCGACACGCGTGCGCGGTAGCGGGTGATGCGCTCATCGGTACACAGGCAGCGATTGCTGCGATCCCCCGCCCATCCGCACGGGCACGGATTCATCGCCGCCACCAACTGGAAGCGCGCCGGGTACTGCACACTGCGCGCCGCACGCGCGATGCGGATATGCCCGGACTCCAAAGGCTCACGCAGCGTCTCCAGGGCACTGCGGTTCCATTCGGGAAGCTCGTCGAGGAACAGCACCCCGTGGTGGGCGAGCGAAATCTCGCCGGGGCAGGGTGGATTGCCACTGTCACTTCCAGCGAAATCAAAGACAAGCAGCCCGAAATAGGCCCGGTTAGCCCCTGCAAGCAGAGGGCGCCTCGTCTATGCTCAACATCGAAGATCGAGACTATACACATCTAATAACGAGACTGCATTGCAGATCACATCAAATGAGTAGACTCCATACCCACACTCCCGCTCGGAAATTGAAAAATAGCCACCGGGCCCTCACGGGGAAGGTCAATTTGGAAGCTGGTGGCGTGGCCGGCTTTGAGTCCTCGTTGGAGCGGGATCTACTCTTGATCCTTGATTTCGATCGGACAGTCCTGTCCGTCAAAGAGCAGCCGTTCTCGCTGACCCACATTCAAGACGCCTCCGTCCGCCGCTACACGCCGGACGTAATGGCTGAATACGACCGGGATGTTCTCCCGACGGTCGTCTTTGAAGTGAAGCCGATCGAGAAGCTGCGGGCCGATTGGGCATCCCTGCGCCCTGCGTTCAAGGCGGCAGTGGCTCACTGCCGCTTGCGTGACTGGCAGTTCAAGATCGTCACTGAGCGGCACATTCGCACGCCTTATTTGGCAAACGCGAAGTTCCTCCGGCGCTATCGAGACCTGCCGCCGCTGCTAGTCCGGCAGGCGCAGTTGAGGTACACAGCTACCGCATTGGGGCCCACCACCCCCCAAGGGCTCCTGGCCGCTGCCTACTGGCCAAAGGAAGAGCAAGCACAGGCCATTCCCGCGCTCTGGCAGATGGTGGCTACAGGGCAATTCAATATTGATCTGACTAAGCCGCTCAGTATGCGCACGCCCATGCACTTGGTGGAGTAGGACATGGTTTCCTCAAATTTCATCAACATCTCCCCTGGCGTCGAGGTCATGGTCGGCCAGCGCCGCTATCGAATCACTCGATCGTTGGACATCAACAGCGTCTTGGCCGAAGACGTGGAGACCGAGAAGGTCACCCGGCTACGGATCGAGACCATGTCCCGTGTCATGGAGGTTCAAGAAGGAGATGAGACTCCCAACTTCTCTGTGCACCATTTCTCCGATGATCTGTGGGCAGTTGCGCAGCGGCGTTTCGAAGCAATCAAGCCGTTGCTGGACAGCCCTCGTCGGAGTCGCACATCGGTTGCCGCTGCCGCGTTATCCGCCGGCGTCAACACATCCACGCTATACAAGTGGCTGGCGCTCTATCACGACCACCAACACGTAGCGGCTTTGGTTCCCACAAGACGTGGTCGCAACAAGGGGTCGCGCTTCCTGCAGGCAGACCAGGAGCTGGTGATCGCTTCGGTGATCGAGGACTTCTACCTTCAAAGGCAAAAGCCAAGTCCAGGGGAGGTGGTAGACGAAGTAATGCGCCGCTGCCGAGTCGCCAAGATTGATGCGCCGCATGCTAACACCGTTCGCAATCGCATCGCTGACATCCGTCCTGCGACAGCGCTGCGCCGACGAGGCCAGAAGGATAAGGCCCGAGATAGGTATGAACCCATCCGGGGCTCATTCCCAGGAGCGGACTTCCCGCTGGCAGTGGTTCAGATCGACCACACGCCTTTGGACATCATTGTTGTTGACGAAGAGCACCGAAAGCCCATAGGTCGCCCGTACCTGACCTTGGCTATTGATGTATTCAGCCGGGCCGTGGTCGGTCTTTACCTCACGCTGGATCCCCCGTCAGCAACTTCAGTGGCCATGTGCATATCGCATGCGATGAACACGAAGAACGAGTACTTGAGGATGTTGGGTGTGGAGGGGGACTGGCCGGTATGGGGGCAGATTGGCACCCTGCATGCCGACAATGCCAGAGAGTTCAAATGCAAGGCGATCAACCGCGGCTGCGAAGCGAACCAAATCATCATTCAGTGGCGCCCGGTAAAGAAGCCGAACTACGGCGGGCATATCGAGCGCTACATGGGGGTCGTAGCTACCGAGATGAAAAAGGTGCCAGGTGCGACGTTCTCAAATACTCAGGAGAAGGACAACTACGACTCCGAAAAAGAGGCGAGTTTGACCCTGAGGGAGGTTGAACACTACTTGGTCAATTTCATTGTCAACAACTACCACCAGCGCGTGCATAGTCAGCTGAATGCGGCCCCCATCAAAGTGTGGGAAGACGCAATCCTTGGCGATGAGAAGCCTGGTGTCGGTCGAATGCTGCCGGCAGACCCGGACCGAGTTCGTATGGACTTTCTGCCCTACTACCAGTGCACCGTGCAGCGTTACGGTGTGCGGGTTGAGAACGTCTTCTACTACGATCCCATCCTTGATCGCCATATTGGATCGACTGAGGACGACAATCCGAGGTTGAAGCGCAAGTTCATCTTCGCCAGAGATCCGCGGAACATCAGCGAGATCTATTTCCTGGATCCCCACACCGGCAGGTACATCGCCGTTCCCTATCGGAACATGGGACACCCTGCAATCTCTGCCGGTGAGCTGCGTGAAGCTAAGAAACGCATCAAAGCGGAGGGCCAGAGCGCCGTGGATGAGGAGCGCATCTTCCAGAGCATTGAGAGCAATCGCAAACTGGTAGAAGACTCCAAAGCTAAGTCTAAGGCTGCACGGCGCCAGGCAGCCAAGGCGCCCAAGGGTAAGCCGAGGCCCGCCTCGCAGCAGCCTGCCCATGCTTCGCAGGCTACTCCGCCCCCGCACCAATCTGCTCCCAAACCGACGGATCGCAGCATCTTTTCGCAGCCACTTGAAGTCCTTGAGATCGGAGAGATCCACTAATGAGCAGCTATCCCCACCTGCACGATCAGGTTGCTGCCTACATGGGTGGCTCCAACGAAGAGAGAATCGCTGTGAGCCGGAAGGATCGATGGATCGGCTATGCCAAGGCGAAGTCCGTCTTGGATGAGCTGGATCAGCTTATTGTGTATCCCTTCACGCAGCGACCACCGTGCCGACTAATCGTCGCTCGAGGCGACAACGGCAAGACGGCATTGCTTCGACAGTTCCAGCTCCGCCATCCTGCCGTTCAGCTCGGCGACGGCGGTATGAGCCTTCCAGTGCTGCGGATCAACATGCCTGCACAGCCGGACCTCTCCCAACTATGGTCGGAGGTTCTCACCCGCTGCGCGACTACGCATCGCAGAGGCGATCCCGCAAGCGCCAAGTACACGATGGTGGTCTCGGTCTTGCGCGTGCTCAAGGTCCGTGTGCTGGCGATAGACGAGTTCAACGACGTCGCGCTTGCCCGAAAGGGCACTTCGGACGTACTGGCGGGTATCCGAAAGCTCAGCAACGAGCTGAATCTGAGCATCGTAGCCGCCGGCACTGAGGCCGCAGTCCATGCGTTGGCCTTTGACGCCCAGATGCGATCGCGTTTTAGCGCGCTCTCAATGCCCAAGTGGGGCCTGGATCTGCCATACCTGAGCTTCCTTAACACATACGAGCGACTGCTCCCTTTGGCCCTGCCCTCAGGGTTGGCTGGAGAAGAGATAGCCTCTGTCTTGCATGCCGCCGGCGGTGAGGCCATCGGCGGAACTGTCACCCTGCTTCGTGACGCGGCCGCTCTGGCGATCAGGTCGGGTCAGGAAAAGATCACTGTTGAGATCATCAAGGCTGTACAGGAGACCGCATCCCACGCTACTGCGCTGGCAGAAATCTGATCATGCGCATCGTCTGGCCGCCGCAGGTGCCAGACGAGTTGCTCTCCAGCTATCTCGCCCGGGTCTCAATCGCCTATGGCACAACGCCGCACAAGCTCATGGCGCTGTACGCTCCGGGATGCCAGGTTTGGACGAGAGACGTCGACGTCTGCGCGTCTCGGTCTCTGCTGGAGCGCCTTGCGTATCCGTCAGGAAAATCCGTGCAGATGCTCTACGGACTAACGCTTGTTGGTTGGAATGAAGTCACGCGGCGCAGCTTAGATCCACCGCAAGGGGTCTATCACTGGATCAACAGTCTCGGCATATACCACCGCAGCCGTCAGCGCCACGGTCTAACTTTCTGCCCGGGATGCTTGGAGGAGAATGGAGCATACCTGCGGCAATGGCGGCTCTCCTTCTGGACGGTCTGCCCCTTGCATCAACTGCTTCTCCAGGATGCCTGCCCTCAATGCGGAGCGGTAGTCCAGCCTCATCGCCAAGGATTTGATCTACGGATGTGTTGGAACTGCAATCGATCACTGACGACGTGCGAGTCGCCATCTATTGAGGTCTCGCCCCTGCAATCACTGCTCTTTAGATGCCTAATCAACCCTGAGCGCCCCTTTCACTTTAACGGCCATGCGTGTTCAGGGTCAGAGGTCCTCTGGGGAGCTGATGCATTGCTCTCGGCATTCAAGCCGGTGTGGCGAAGGCTCGGCATAGGAGGCGAACGCGGCCCGCGGATCGAGATGCAGCGCCTGGTTGAGCGGCATGCCGATATTGGCATGCTCGAGCGCTTGCTAAGCCTTGGACCGAGCGGCCTGGTAGCGATGGCCCATTCAATGCGTATGACCCAGCGGTACTTCCGTCAGGAGATGCCCATCTGGGTAAGTGGGATGGTAAGGCAACTCCCTGAGGGCCGGACCAGACCAGGGATGGTGTGTAGTAGAACCGAGATCAGAACCGTGGGCGAGGCTCAAACGAGGCGCGTCAAAGGATGGCGCGAGCTGAGAGCAAGCCTGTTATTCAAGATGATTGGAAGAAGCAATGAGTACTGATAGCCAAGGCCGCCGCACCTGCGACGGCTGTTACGCAACGATGGTCACCGCTCACAAGGTATACAAGGGTAGCGAGTTCTGTGGAACCTGCTACAGCAGGCAGTTTGTAAGCGCCGACTGCCCGACGTGCGATGGAAACGTGGTCCATCACGTGTCGGATCAGCAGCCGCCATCCTGCGGGTCCTGCCTTCGTGACCAGCGAAGGTGTGCCCGGTGTCACCGGCCTGCACCGGACGCTCGCATAGTCCGAGACACTGTTCCGGGACCAGATGGCGGCGCGGACATTACCCATGAGAGTCTCGTTTGTGCGTCGTGCTACCCGTACACGACGCCAGAGCTGCCGTGCCCAGTCTGCGACCGACCCAGTCAGCGACTCTCAGGTGCTGCACACCTGCCGGAGGAACTCAGGGCCTGTCCGTCCTGTGTCAACAAGCAAACCCACGCTACGTGCTCGCGATGCCGTAGGTATAGGAAGGTGATCTCCTTCAACGAGAGCGGAGGTCCGCTTTGTATCGCATGCACCGGCGACCAGCCAGCCGATCACGAGTGTCCTGGCTGCGGCTCAACTGTGAAGGGCGCAGGCAGTGCGCAATGTGATGCCTGTTCGATCGCCGCACGCCTTAGACGCGAGGTTTCACTGAACGCAGCAGCGATCGAGCGCGAGTGGGTTGCATCTCTCTTCACGGCATTCGGCGAGTGGCTGCTGGCCAAGAACGTCGCCACAGGTGCACTGCCCAAGACTGCTGTAAGGGCGTTCCCTTTCTTCCGTGCCATCGACCTGGATGCTGAAACACACCAGCCGATCGTGGCGGCTGATCTGCTTCGAATTTTTGATTCCAAACAGCTCAGGGCAAATCTCAACGTCACTCGCTTCCTCTGCGAGCGCTATGGATTCCAGATCGACGATGCAGCCCGAGCAGTCGCCCGCGATCAAGCACTCATTGCTCGCGGACTGGAGGAGAGCGCATCCAAGCCTTGGGCTGAGTACTTGGCGGGCTATAAGGCCTGGTTGGAAGGGAGGCCAAGCCGTACGCAAGCTCAGTACTTTCGGACAGCGCAGGCCTTCTGTGAGGCCACTGAGCTAAGCGAGTGTTTCGACCAGTCGGACCTGGTGAAGTATCTAGAGTCCGCGCCGGGGTCCCGCGCCAATCTGAGTGTATGGGTGAGCTTTGTTCGATCCCGGTATGGCTGGACGGTAACGATGCCGCCGAAGATCGCCCAGAGACCTTCGATCAAGCGTGACGCGTTGACACTAGCGGACCTTCTGCAGCGTGTTAGCGTCCCAAGTTCCGCAGTTGAGCGCGATCTAGCCGTTACCATCGAGCTTGCCTACGGCTTCGCTCCGGGAACGCTGCGGAGGCAGGTAACCGGACTCAACGAGGCTGGAGATCTACTGACGCGGGACGGGATTGTCACAGTGCAGCAGGAGATGAAGGAAATCGTCAGCGAGTGGTCGAGGCGAGTCTTTTAGGAATCCCCGTCAAGCGGCTGCGGGGCCTGTCCAGCTCAGTAGCCCGATATCAAGGGCATGGAGGCGGCTCCTCAGGATCCAGCGGTAGGCCAAGTCGCAGCCTGGCCTCCGCATCCAAGGGATTGTCGATCATCTCGCCAATCCTTCGGACACACCAATCATAGAAGTCCGGGTAGTAGTCCCTTAGCTCATGCTGTCCCAGCTCGTTGTAGCTGACGAAGTAGCGATAGCGAACCGCTCCGATCGTAAGCGTCGAATAGAAGGAAATTGGAGCCTTAGTTGTTCTATCCCCAGTGATGACAAGGCCTCCATGCGCAGCATAGAGTCGTGGCTGGCGATCATCCTGTATTCGCTGATATGCAGGATCCACGTCCACCATCAGGGTCACGACATTGTGGTCATTCGTACCTATGGCGAACTCCGCAATGCCTTCCAGGTACGGCGCGTCCATCTCCGCCAAGTGACAGCACATCAGCTTGGCGAAGTATCTGAAGACATCCAGGTAGAGGTGCCCCAGGTCTGGAGCGAACCTAGGGTCCTGGAAGGCCTCGGCTGGATCTCTGCCATGACTGTGCAGGTCCGATGCCACTGAGCTAAAGACATCGAAAGCCAAGTCAGCTGGCCGAGTCCGTGCGCTGTTGCACGGCTCACAGACCCGCGCTGCAAAGTGAAAGGCCCTTGACTTGGAACTCTGCGCATATCGAAAGCTTCCGCCGTCGCCGATGATCACCGTCTTTCGGTCGCCGAACACCGAACGCAATACTGAGGCCTTGATCTTGTGCTCTCCCGAGAGGGATTTACTCGATCCGCAAAGACAGCATCGGGTGGTGAGGGGTGGGGCGTATGCCTCCATGAATTGGGCTCTCTGCTCGGGGGATAGCTCTGATCAGCGCCTGCCCTGACACGTTAGGCCTAGGAGATCTTGCGGTCAAATCAGTACTGAGTCGGACAAGAAGTGCACGGGCATAGGGATGGGGACAAGCGATGCCAATTATTTGGCGCCGCCATGACTAAGTCATCCTAGATCCAAGTGACTACGCAGGGGCCCTATCTCAGCGGACTTGTACCTAGCCGGGACCTGATGATGTTCAAGCGCTGCAGGGGTTCAGCTGGGAACCTGCGTGAAGTGCAGTTTCAACGTAGTCCATTTGGAGCGGAAAAGGTCGATTGGGCCCCTTTAAGTTCGGAACGCGAGGGTGTATTTGTCAGGGTTCACAGCGTCAGCGATACCGCGTCCGCCGGCAATGGGGGGCGGGTTGCCAACGCAAGCGAACAAATCGTTCAGAAATGGAGATCGTCTTGAGCATGGAAATCAACTTCGACAAGGAATCTGCGGTTGTTGGCATCTCGATGGTCAGCTGGCCACCGCCCCTGGTTGCACTCCTTTCGGGGTGCTTTGAGGTCACGGAAGGCCGGCTTAGCGTGGATTACTCTCACCTGTCTCCAGATGAGATAAGCGTCATCCCAGCATGGGCAACGGATCTGCCATCCGATCGAGACTACTTCGAATCCGAGCTCCAAACTGCGGCGAAGTCCGGTCCTATTGCTATTGCGTTGGCCGTGCTCGGAGAGACGATTAGTTGCATTCGCAGCACGTCGTCGGTCAAGGATACAGAGGCCTACCTGTCAGCAGTGGAGGCGTTCAAGACTGAAGTCTTAGGTGACACGAGCGACGCGGTTCGCAAAGCGATACTGGCTGAGATCGAGCCAAATGCGATCTGGCTTCCTTGGCTACTCGGAAGGGCATCGCAGTATCGCTATCGTTGTTTGGATGATCGACAGATGATGGAAGCCCTCGTGTCGCGTACGTCGCCTGAGGACTGCCTTCAAGTTCTGCGGCTCCTGGACGCTCGTTCCAGCGATGGTCGCATGGGCTTCGATGCTTTGGTCAGACGGCATTACGACCTGGTGCTCGACTTTCTTTATGCCAACGTTGGATTGGCCCCGGGCTACTCTCAAAGCGAAGAACTGGACCTTGTCTTTTCGTTGTTCGAGAAGTCTGAGGCAGTTAGGGAGAGCCGAGAGGCGATTGAGATTGTTCTTAAAAGAGCCCATCGATCCAACTTCCCGCGGCTGATTCGGTGCTGCCAGCAGATACAGGAAGAGGATGTTTCCAGGCTTTTTTGGCGATGGAATGAGCGGCCGAGTGATGAGAAGGAGGACGAGTTCCGGGAGTGCGTTTCAGCAGCCTTCCAGACGCTCGAGAAGAATTCTCAGGACGGCTTGCCCTCATACCTTTTGCTTGCTGGCGCGTGGCATGGGTTCACTGACCTTCCCGAGACTGGACTGACTGAGGTTCTCGCCAATCTTAGACTCCTGCCCAAAAATGGTTGGGACCGGGATGCTGAATGGGGGCAGCTGGGCCCTTCTGCACGTGAGGCTTGGAGGCAGGAGTTGTTCGACCTTGTGAGCTCAGATGCCCACCTGGGGCAAGGGCTGATTGACTTTGCTTGCCTGTGGCTTGATCAGGTTGCTTTTGCGGAAGTAGAGCCGGTGCTACTTCGGATGATGGATGAGCCTGATCACTTCCGATTTGCAGTTGAACTCGCGAGCCGTGGCCCAAGGTTGATGCGGCTTAGAGCTAAGGGACTGACCCGGTCGAGCCAAGGTACCCCGGACCTGCTTGGGACTAACCTTCCGGGTGAAACTGATACAGGGATACCCGCGGTCGGTGCGAGGACGTGGCTTGGGGATCCATCCGTGGAGCGCATCATCCACGCTGAGATAGGCCGCGTCGAAGCTGAATTCTGCAAGGACTTCGCTGTTCACTGGGGAGAGGACGAGGAGGTTCATACAGGCCGGCTCATGGAAAGGACCAGACAGGCAATTGGCCAAGCCAACACAGCGCTCAAGCAGCTGTCTCTAACTACCCGTGGCGCGCATCCTAGCTTGAATGTGAGCTTTCGCCAGCCAAGCAAGAAGGAAGAGGGAGACATCACGGCAGCCGGAAGTCCTCTTGGAGCTGACGTACTGTTCCTGACACGCATCGTGGACAAAGGCATGGTTGAAGTCGAGCGCGCTACCCTGGTGCAGGTTAAAAAACGCAGCGGCACTTCGAAAGTCGGTAACTTTAGCTCGACCGTGCCGTTCGATCCGCAGCAGTGTGAAGACATGCTCGACCAGACAGAGCACTCGTACTACCTGTTTTTGACTCCTCCCTCTATCCGCTCCGCCCTATGGGTTGCCCCGGCCCGGCTCGTCGGCAACTTGAGTCACATGCACACCAGCAAATCTTCCATCCCTGGCCAGCAGGTGAGGGACGCCAGCTGCTCATTTGCTGATTTCTTCCTCCACGGCTTGGTTGGCCTTTGGGCTGGCGACGAGAAAGAGGACATCATCGCTATTGCCAAGGGAGACCCTGCACGTGGGCGCGTTCCGCGCCTCATCGTGGAGATCGAGATCCGACGCCAGCTGGATTGATGTCCTGGATTTGATCGAGTTGCTTTCTATCGAAGACGCTTGGCCCGGCACCGCGGCTTTGGGCCGGGTCAAGCGGATTTCGACTTGGATGCGACGCCGTACCCGGTGAACGCTCTGGTGAAGGTCTTGCACGGATGTCCACAGGAGCGATCGGGCCTACGGGGTGTGACATCCAGGTTCACGCCTCGATCGGCTCACTTTTCTCGCCACTGAGGGAGGCGAAGAATGCCTCCAGGGGAGCAATGCTCCACTGGTCGCTGCACTGCTTTTCCATGTAGTGCGGATGTGTACGGCATATCATGCCTTTACGGGCAAAGGCTTTGGTCAACGAGGCTCCGAGTGCTTTCCGGATGACGATGAGGGCCTTCTCGGTCTCAGCTCGTATGGCGGGACTACTTGTGAAGACGAACGCCGAGGCCATCGATTCTTTGGCCTTGTCATCCTTTGCTCTTCGCTCGATCTCGATCCACAGTCCAGCCTGACCGCTTGGTAGCGTTACTCTGATTACAAGCGCAGAGCGGGCCAGGGCCTTGTAGTGCGAATCCGCTTTGGACAGATAGGACCAGCTGTTCGCCCTCCAGTTGGCTCTGCCGCCACGAACTGCATTGCGCTCTTCGCTGCCCAAGAAGTTCCAGCAGGGATACGCTCCCACCTGGACTCTCTGCTCTGAAGCGACTGGTGCGACGACCCGGTAGTCTTGAATTGCACCCTTTGCCCTGAGTTTTTTCAGACTCGCCATCAGTCCGGTTAGCAGTTGAGAGGGATCGCGCTTCTCATGGGAGCTATGAGCGTGACTTAGGTCCTCCGGCTTTCCGGACTTTCGGCCCCCTGAGATCCGGCTGGTTGGTTCCTGATCGCACTTCTTCCTCTTTGAGCTGTGCTTCAAGCTCTGATTCTTTTTCAGTCGAACGATGGCTGGCTGGGGATGGAAGGCAAAGGAGGTCGAAGGCATGTCGAAGCCAGGCCTCTGCTCTGTTGCCTCATGCGTATCGACAGATGGGGTCCCTGACGGACGTGGCTTTCGGTTTCGGGGCCGGCCGTTGTGGGGTCTGGGAGCATCGGTGTGGATGACCTTTTCACCATCGGTCGCGTCATTTACCAGAATCGGGGCGATCTTCGGCAAGCCCTTGGGAAAGCTCATCTGATGAATCGCTGTGACCAGGAAGGTCTTGCCGGCGAATCCGCCATCCTTACGGCGATTCAAGAAGTAGCCCGACACGGTTCCACGGTACGGACCAAGGCCTGGATCTAGCGGGAGTTCGGCATTGGAGCACCAAAGATCATCCAAGCCGCCCCCAAGCGAGCTGTTCAACTGGGCTTGCAGGATCGGCTCGTGAATCCGCTTGGCCCTTGACTCAGCGAATGGATTAAAGCGAAAAAGAGCCATCATGGGCCCATCGTCCAATGTCATGCCCAAGGCGAGCACAATCTTCCAGTTCCCCGTCTCCTCGTCGACCCCGGTCGTGTGGCCTGCGAACTCGTTTTCTGAAATTGCTAGGGATCTGACAGTGGCCCAAGGCCCGGCGGTGAAGATGTCAGCTGTGGTCGAGTTGTACGCATAGAAGGCTCGAAAGATTACATTTCGAGGAATGATGTACTCGATCTGTTCGCGCTCATCCGAGCGGCGGGTGTCCCGAACGACCAAGATTCGTGTGGCGAACGCCATGTCACTCAGGTAGAGCTGACTTTCAGGTAGGGCATAGATCACCCTTCCCGTGCAGTCTGTTCCGATCGGGGTAGTAGGGTAGAGGTCTGTCTCACACTCTTCATCGAGCTGCTTGTAAAGACTAGACGCCTCCCCGTAGGCGAGCGCGTTTCCTACTCTCCGCTGCGTGGCAGGAAGCATTCCTGCGTAGACACCCGCGCCATCCTCCCCTCGGATGAAGCACTGCCCGACGACGAAGCTAGCCAGCGATCCTGCGAAGATGGTGCTGACGAATGACTCACGGTTCTTATCCGAGAACAGTCGAGCGATCTGTCGATCGTCCAGCTTTGACGGGTCTGATCCCCATCCGGAGGGGATAGGTGCCAAGTAGCACCGAACTGAGGTGGACTCAGTGCCCTTATGGGGCTGGGTGTATCCGTCGATGTTGCGGATGAAATACACGCGAGTGTCGTCGGGGAAGTCTGTCAGATCTGTCATGCGGCCGTTACATGGAGTGCATCTCGTTCATTAGCGGCACGCAGTCTCTTTAATTGAACGCAACCAGATCGCTGAGTCTGGTGCCTGGAGCGCTTGAGCCAATCCACGGCTGCCGGCGGTGTCTCGACAGTGCTGTCGCCCCGGGTGGAAAAGAGACGCCTGTGGATCAGGGGGGCTCTGCGCATGATCGATGCTAAACAGGCGAACGCCTGCATGGGCCCATAACACGTCGGCCGTCGCCTACAGCCTGCTCTCGAAGTCGGCGACAAGTTCCACCAGAGACAATCCAGAGAGATGGGCAATGTCTCGAAGTTCGACGATGTCCAGTCTGCGCTTGCCGCGTTCAACGTCGCTGATGAACGACTGACTCCGCCCAAGCTGTTCGGAGACCTGGGTCTGTGTCAGGCCGGCCGCGACTCTAGCGTCTCGCACGGCTTCCACTAAGGCTGCGTATTCCTTGCGATGTATGGACTTGGCCACGGCCGCGCCTCATTTGAGCGGCCTCCGAAGCTATATCTAGTTCTCAGATATCTAAAAAGTAGATATCCTGCCGCTTTCACTAAGGGGGAATTGGATGACGAACAAGGACGTGAGACGCGGTCAGGTCCTGCGTGTGGGACTAGTGACGCTGATGGTTGCCGGGCTCACGGCATGTGGTGGAGCCGCTGACAAGGGACTGATGACAGCGGGTACAAGAGATCAGTTGCTTGCGTCTGTGGCAGAGGTAAGCCCGAAGCTGAGTGAGCATGAACGCATGGCATTTCAATGGGCAGTGTCTGATATCAATCAGACCACCCTCCACCGGCGGTACCCCAATGGCTCCGTGCGCCAGGTAGTGCGCGGAGAGGTCAATCTAGTCAAAGCCAACTACCCCAAGCGACTAGCTGGCTTACGGGACAGGGCAGCTGCTCAGGCGCCGGTCTTTGCCGAGCTGGAGCGAGTGACTGCCCGCCAGCCGGCTCTAAGCATCACCAAGGGGTTCTTTGGTCTAGCGCCCAGCGTTCGTGCGGTGCTACGAAATGAGTCGAAGCTTCCCCTTGGCCGCATCAAATGGCGAGCAAATCTGTACTTGAATGGTGACTCCAAGGCTGTTGCGTCTGCGGTGGTTACCAGTGACTTCCAGAGCGTTGGCGGCCTTGCGCCGGGGACGGAGCGTGATGCCGTATTCAAGATCGGATTTGTCTCAGGAGATGAGTCCTGGACGACCTTGGAAGTGCGAAACGCATCCGAGCGCCGCGTGTCCTTGGAGCCAATTCCGGAGACTGCGATGGACTACGGCAACAAGCCATACATTGATCGTGACGATCGTGAGCTGATAGAGAAGCTGGAACAGGGCTTGCAGCTGGCCGAGAGCTACTCTGACGTCTGAAACAGTGCGACGGAACAAGCTCTGAGCAATGCACTCACTGAGTGCATTGTCTCTACCTGGGTAGCTGCCAGCTGCGGTGACGACAATTGGGGAAGTTGCTCACTTGTCCGCAGCGTAGAGAGGGGGAGCTCAGGGAGCGGGCAGGTCCAGCTGGTGGGTATGCGATCGGGCTACTACGATCCACTCAAAGGCTACCAGCTGGCCCGGACGCCTCAGTCTTCGTGGGGGGAGCTCGGAACCGCTACCGCCATCTGGCTTACGATCCGTACTTGGCAGTATGGGCCTGCAAGATGTGGGGTGGGGCACCCCAGCGCATATCATGGGCCTAGTACGCAGTTAGGCTTTTCCCTTCTCTCCGCGATGCCGGGAGACATCATGGACTTGGCACTGCTGGAATTTACCCAGATTTCGACCGGCGAAGTGCTGGAGCAGTTGTTCGTCATTGCCGGCACCGAAGCGGCAACATGTCATCCAGTTGCGAAGGGTGTGGTCAGCCGCATCCGCTTGTACGCTCCGATCGATGAGGGACAGTCCGGTGTGTCACGCAGCGTCCGCGTGCAGCTTGAGCGCGCTGCCCTTTCGGCGTTGACGCAATTAGGGAATGGCAGTGTTGGGGGACTGCACGATAACTGCACCCAACTTGCGGCGCTGTGGCACGACGGTCACCTGCAGGAACTACACAGCAGTTCACTCACCGATAGCCTGCTCGTACTGAAGCGGCAGACTGATCTCGGTAATCACACCGTATTGATCGACATGAGCACTCGGCAGCCGGCAGGACTGACCATTGAACGTACCCTGGACCAGTTGAAGCAAAGACTGCGCGATGGCCTTGCTGAAGGACTGCACTCGTACCGGACTTCGCAGGGTGACAAGCGAGACCGTGCAGCGTCGGTCGGGGAGGCCTTGCAACCAATAGAGACTCTGACGCCCGCCCAACAGATAGCACTCGACGCCTGTTCAAAGCGAGAAGCGCTTGCCGAAGAGTGGCCCAGCGCCGACCAAGTGAGCGCCACGCTCGGTCCGCAGCCTGGTCGCGGTGGCCTGCTGGCAACCGAGCTGCGTCGTGCTGGCAAGCTGTTGGCGGTGTATGTGGAGGTGCCCGAGCCAAGCTATCGCTTTCCAACCTGGCAGTTCCGTCCTGACGGCCAGCCCATAGAGCAGTTGGCCGAAATCCTCACTGTGCTGCGAGGGGCTCTTCCTTTCCTGTGCGAGCCGGATGGGCTGCGTCGCACTACAGGCTGGGGAGAGGTCGAATGGTTTCTGAGCCCCCACGTGCTGCTCGACGGCGATGTGCCGGCATCGACCCTGGGCACTGATCCCGTCCGCGTACTGCACGCTGCTCGTACCGAATTTGAGACGGGCGCCTGATAGGCCTGCCTCTAGGGACTTGGCGGCCACGGAGGTAGGACATCTTCCAGTTGCCGAACAATGACCGATTTCTAGTGCCCTCGCCATTGACTTGACGAAGAGGAGCGCGGGGTGCGACGCCCTATAAGCCAGTAAGGACGCTGGGCACCATGGGGCACCAAGGGCGAGTTCCCTCGGTCGGTGGGTCGATCACGATTCCTGAGACTCAGTCGCTCAACTGAGTCCAGTAGCCCTTCCACTCTCGCACTGTCTTTCCGGACACGCTGGTCGCAACTGGCGTGTAACGCCGCTGATAGCGTTGGCCCTGCCAATCGACGATCTCGCGGGAAGGTGCGTTCGGGAACGCCGCGTCCAATGCTGCATCGCGCTCTTCTTGTGCCGTCCGCTTCAACAGGCCAGCTTCCTTCAGCGACTGTTCGATACGAAACAGCGCCGCCCTGGATGCCTCGATCTGTGCCCTGTACTTGTTCTGGTTGTTGCCTGAGTAGTTCTCCCACTTCTCATGCAAGCCCGCCAGCTCTTGAGTCGCTCTAGCATGGTCTTCTAGCGTGTAACTGGTCATCATTGTCCCTAATTGCAGTCGGAGATGGCGAACATACTCGAACGGGAGGATGCCGCTCCAGGTATCCATTCTGGTTCTTTAATTTCAATCTGCAGCGTAGCCAGGCAAATCCGAGCCGGAGAAGAATTCTCCCACCGCCGGGCCGCAGGATTGGGCCAACACGGACTACGCTCGCTTGATCACGCTCTTCTTGCCGATCGAGCTACCCTTCCGAGCTGTGGGCTTGCCGAGACCCGGGATCAAGAAGTCAGTGGGGCTTCGGCCGTGCTTGGTCCGTTCGGCAAGCCACCGAGGCATTCTGCCGCGGCCGGTCCAGGTATTTCGCTTGTTCTCGGGATCCCGGTACTTTGGAGCAACCTTGCCAAGCTTACGTCCTGATCGACGTCGAACCTTTGGTTCGGACCCTTGGGCCGATGGACCGAACAGCTCTTCGATCGAATAGCCCTCCGATCTGGCCACTTTGGCCATCTGACGGCGGACCGCTACAGCAGGGCGTCGGACCAAGAGCTGCTGCATCCTGCGCTCAGCCGATGCAATCAGGGTTTGGAGCTCGCGCGCATTAAGCGCATAAACGTCGATAGTCATCCCGCCAAGGCTCCGCGTCAGACCTCGACGTGTCAAGCCCAAGTCAGCGTACCAGTAGGCTCACGCCCTAGACATCAGGGCTCGGGCGAAGGACGATCCGCAGGTAACTCTACTGAGCAGTCTCATCCTGAGCGACCACGTATCGGTACCGTGGTCCGTGCCTAATAGAGGATTCACTCATGCGCCCGACTATTCTTGCGTTGGACCTCGAAGGGACCCTGATCTCCAATGCGGTCAGTCAGATCCCTCGGCCAGGCTTGTTCGAGTTCCTAGAAACGGTTCGCGGTCAGTTTGATGAGTTGGTGATGTTCACCACGGTCGACGAGCGGCTTGTCCGCCGTATTGCCGAGCTACTGGTGTCCGAAGGGCAAGCGCCAGCTTGGTTCTGCGCATTGCGCTACATAACCTGGGCCGGCCCCACCAAGGATCTGTCCTACGTCTCACCCATTGTGGGGCAAGCCCTGCTTCTGGATGACCATGGGCCATACGTGCATGCTGGCCAAGAGCACCTCTGGGTGGAAATTCCCCTCTTTGGATCTCCTTACCCGGCAGACGATGAAGCCCTCGCCCAGGCTATTACCCAACTTAGCGCCAGGGTTCGCGACCTGCAGGTGGCCAAGAGCGGTAGTGCAAGGTCCGGGGAGCGGTAGCCGCGCGGCTCTTAGTTCTATCTGAACTCCATCACGAAGTCTGGCGGGACGAGCCGATGGCGGTTATGCCCGAGCTCGGCGTCACAAGTGGCAGTGATGCCCGCGGTCGGCCAGACGTAGTGATCCCTGCTAGTGACATCGATGTTGGGGCTAGGGCGTGGCATAGGCCGCCAAGGCCTTCCCAGACCTCCCGGTGATCTATGTACATGGAAACCACGTGGGATATGGGGAGAGGCTGGATACGGTCACGGCAAAGCTAGCGGGAGCCTGCGCTGACACCGGGCATATCCATTTCCTCGACCTTGGGTAGCTGATTCACGTGGGGGCAGGTTCCTTCTGGTAGAAGTGACCTTGCCCCACGGGCAGAACAGGAACGCCGATTCAGCCCAACTCTGATCAATGGTTAGCGCACCCGTGAAGGAAACTGAGGCTGCCACTTGGAGAGCGCGCCGGAGGGGACAATGGCTGTAACCCGACCGATGCCACCGGAAGCTCCATCGATTGCTTCGACGATCTCCACCTCACCGCCAGGCTCGGGAAGAACAAGGAGCACACCGCTATTGGCGGCACCGGCGAGCAGGTAGGTGTGAACCTGGGCGATGCCATTGCCATATCCAGCTTTGGTCATCCGGCGCTTCAGCTCTATCGCAATTTTCCTATCGCCTTGGGTGATCATCAGGTCGGCCCTGAAGGGAGAACCAGAGGGGCCCACTTGTACCTCTGTTGCTACATTGAGCTCTGGGGCGACCGAAGAAAGGAAGCCATGAAGTGCGCCGATAGCTTGAGTCTCGGTGAGCATGCTGTCCGCAGGCACCACAGGGATGTGGCTGGAGCAGAACTCCTTCAACAGTGCCGTGATCCGGGTATGCAGGTCACCCCCAGCAGAAGGCGCAAGGCTGGCCACAATGTCGTCCCGCTGGGCGTCCGCCTCGGTCTGAGATCTGACGTATGCCAAGCGCTCGGCGATCAAATCCAAGAGCAAACACGCAAGCGCCGATACGGAAATGATGGCAAGAAATGACTCGCTTTCATCGAAATCCAGCTTGTAGTCGTGCGTTGAAGGATTTCGCCACTCTCTCCTGTACGTGGTCAGCTGGGCCAGAACCCGATCACGGAGCAGCCCCTCCTTCTCAAGATAGGCTTCAATCTTCGCGGGTGTGGTCTCCGAGGGATCCTTTCCCGTAAGAGTGCGATACGCCTCTTTGACGCTACCTTCGAACGCCTGGTTCGTGCGGTAGATTGCGTCTGTAAAGGCGGACTCGTTATCGTCCTTTTGTCCACGCGCTAGGTGACTGAAGGCAGTCTCAATGTGGCGGAGAACAGCCTTCAGTCCAAGAATGTGCTCCCCATCTTCCAGCGCGTCAATTTTACTCTTAAGCGCGTCAACTAGGTCCATCGGCTTGGTGCCTCGCCAGTAGTGTCAGTGGAATGATTGGGTAGGGTGAAGGAAACTAGCATCCAGCGCTTGGGGCTGGAGAACATGCCGGCTGTGCTTCCCACTCCGGCGCCACCGCATTCTTGGCAGCGGCACACAGATGGGACACTCGCTGACTGCAACAGCACAAGGTCAGGATGCACGCCTGCCGGCAGTGGTGCGACCAGAGTCATCCCAGTTGCGAATCGAGATGGTCCCGCACAGCCTCGATGGTGCTTAGATCTCCAGTCAGCAGCAGATCGATAGCTGGTTTCCCTGAAAACAACGCTCCAGAGTTGGGACGTTGCAGCCAAGAATCGGCCTGATTCGGATCGGGGAATAGGGTATGCAAGATCCGGTAGATCGAGAACACAAGACCGATACGCCTAAGCGTCATGTCATCGACCAGTCGATCTACGTCATCGGCTGAGCGCGGAAGGTTGCTCATTGCCAAGACGCGGGCTTGCTCAGCTCCTCCGAGTCCCCAAGCCTCTGCGATCCGAGCGAAGATCCGAAGCCCGGAAAGCTTGACGTTGTCGGAACTCCCAATGGGCTGCTTCTCCATGGCTCGCCTTCCCCAGTCGACTGGATCTGAGGATACGCTCAGCCCCTGCAAGTCGCCACCGGACCAGAATTCGCACTCTGGAGGACTACCGCTCAGGGCGTCTTGCTTGAAGGCCAACTCCACGCCGAGCACGGACAGCACCGCAAGCAGCTTCCTAGTCCCAAATTCTGACAGGCTACCTCGCTCTAGTCGCGACAGCGTGTCAGAGGATATTCCTGCCTGTGCCGCGACGTGCGCCTGGGTCATCTGTATCAAGCGTCTTCTGGCTGCGACCTTTCGCCCTAGCTCGATAAGCGTTCGCACTGGAAATACTTCCCCAATCAGAGCTCGGTCAACCTGGTCACTAGAGATATACGTCTAGTCAGCGTCGCCAAGCGGTACCGCCAGTGGCGATGCTTGCTCCACGGTGCCTGACGATAGGACTCAAAGACACATCGTCGACAGTCTCCAAGTGGACCTTTGCCGCTCGACTAGAAGCGGACGCCCACTCAAAAGGCGATTCTGCGATCGCGCCGCTCGTGCCGCGCTGCGGCTCTAGAGTTCTCAGACAGAAGGAGCAGCGGCAATCGCCGCCGCTCCTCTTGCATCACTTCTGCTGCTGACCGTTGCAGCAAGAGTGGGTCGAGCTGCTGCAGCTGTTGCCAAGCAGGCCAACCGACGAGTCCAGGGCCAGGCGCTGCAGGTTCAGTACACGATTCATGACAACTCTCCATAGTTGTTGAAGACAAGCAACCCGCCGACACCATGCCGGCGGTGTACACCGATCAAAGCGGGGAAAAAGCCCGGCAATATCGGCATTCCTCGGTGGTGGTCGTGCGCAATAGCGCTGGCATTTCCTTTGCCACCTCCTCGACAGGCGGCAAAGTGACACCGGAAGATGTTCTCGTCAAGACAGTCATCGAAAAGAATTGTGATGCTGCTAGGCAGCATCGAAGCAATGGAGTGCGAAGCTTCTTCTCGTTCGCAATGTTCCGGCAATGTTCGTGATCGGAAGTTGGGTAGACTCGACGCAAAGTTTGATGCACCATCAAGTTCATATGCAGTTGCACATGCACCTTCGCTTGAGAAGATGATTTGCAAATTGCATGCACGGAGGAGTCTGTATCGGCAAGGGATAGCCAGAGCAGTGAGGTGTGCACCATGTGGAGGTGTGCTTACCTTTTTGGGTTGAGCGATTTGCTCCCCGCGCTGCCTAGCAACAATTCCTTGCCTACGTATCTGCGCTACTGACCAGTCAGTGCGCAGTGTCCCGCCGACTGCCTGGACGATGTCCAGGATTGATCGGCATTTCGTAGTCAACTATGGAGAGTTGTTATGAATCGTGTACTGAATCTGCAGCGCCTGGCCCTGGATACCTCTGTCAGCGTGATGGGCAATAGCTCGGGTAGCTCGACCCACAGCTGCTGTGATGGCAGCTCGCAGGAACAGCAGCTGTAAAAGCTGCTGATGCATGACGTGCTGCTGACTGCTTCCTAGGTGCAGCGGTGGCACTAATGTTCTGCCACGCCTACTGATCTACTTCCCGCAATGGGGGTGTCTCCGATGCCACATGGACGCCAACGTGGTCGCATGCAGCAAATCGGCGCGTCTCCCTTCAGAAAGAGATTCTCTCAATGAACCGAGTTCTCAGCCTTCAGAAGTTGCAGCTGGATAGCAGTGTTTCTTTGCTGGGCAACAGTTGCACCAGCTCTGCTCACTCCTGCTGCAACACCGGATCGCAGGAGCCGCAGTAAGAGTGGATCGCTAGCGTTTGGCATGTGCCAAGCGCCGGTGCAATCACTTCACCATCTCCCAGGGAGCGCGCTCATCCAAGGACGATGAGTCAAGGGAAGCCGCGTTCCTTGAGTCAAACAAAGGAAATAACAGATGAATCGTGTACTGAATCTGCAGCGTCTGGCGCTGGACACCTCGGTCAGCGTGATGGGTAACAGCTCGACCAGCTCGACCCACACCTGCTGCGGTCCTGAGCAGGAACAGAAGCTGTCGTAAGTCGATTGTGGAAGGGCGTCGGGTTTCCGGCGCCCTTTTGTGCAAACACCGGCTGCGGGCCTCCCAATGAGGGGCGTCAGGCCGATCATCTCCAAGGATAGCGCGTGATGTCAGTCGGAAACTCGACGCTGCGAGAGCTGCGGCATGTGGACAAGATCAACTTCATCAGCAGTGATGAGCGCTTCTATGAGCCAAACTACGATCACTACAAGCCAAGTGATGAGCTAGCTTCGCTTGTCCATCCGCTTCTTGCCACGCATGGTCAGGGCTGGGGCATCCGTCGAATCGGCGTCTGGTCGCACGTCCTTCCCCCTGCGGATTCCGGCGTGCCGGCGCTGCCTATCCAGGGGTGGAAGATCCACCTCTCGGCAATTGAAGAGAACTGCAAGCTCATCCTGGAGTCAGTCGCCCGGCTTCTACTTCAGCGCGACGTGCAGTTCAAGTTCGCCAATGACTGTCGAACCATGAGAATGATGACGTCCAAGCGTTGGCCTCGTGGTGGTTCTGGGAAGTTCATCACGGTCTATCCGCGCACGGAGACTGAGTTCAAGGTCCTGATTGAGCTGTTGTATCAGGAAGTTGGATCGAACATTGGTTCCTACATTCTTTCTGATAGGCGCTACAAGGACAGTCGCTGTATCTACTACAGGTACGGCGGGATCATCCAAGTCAGTCGCCTGGACTTTATGGGGCGCATGGTCCCAATGCTGGTATCTCCCGCGGGCGACTACATCGCCGATCGTCGTACCCCATACTTCGAGACACCGCCGTGGGCTGAAGATCCGTTCCCGGTGGGGGACGAGGACGCCGGCGAGATGGCCCTGAACGATGGCCGGTATCTGGTCGAGAGTGCCTTGGGCTTCTCGAACACCGGCGGTGTGTATCTGGCGAAGGACACTACCTCTGGCCAGCAAGTGGTAATCAAGGAGGCGCGACCTCACGTCGAGCTCTATGAGAATGGCGGAGATGCGACCACTCGCCTGAAGCGCGAAATGGGGAATCTCCAAATTCTCAGCCCGCTAGGGGTGGCGCCTGCCGTACTGGACTCGTTCTGGGATTGGGAGAACTTCTACATGGTCGAGGAGCATTTCGATGCTCACGACATGCGACAGATCATGCTGCAGTACTCTCCTCTGATGACCGTGAAGCCAACGGTTGAGGATAGTCAGAAGTTCTATGAGATGTATCGAACGATCTTCACCAACATCTTCCGAGCTGTTGATGCCGCGCACAAAGCCGGAATGGTCATTGGCGATCTGTCTCCTCCCAATATCCTTGTGGAGAAGCTGTCCCTGGAAGTGCGCCTGATTGATCTTGAGGCGGCATTCCAGCCAGCGTTGGGAGAGTCTGATGACATCCATACGCCTGGTTTCCGAAGCAAGATGAAGAGCAGGGCGAAGGTCAGCAGCGTCGAAGACGATCTGTATGCAGTCGCTGCGATCATGATGTACTCCATGTTCCCGATCGTGGCCATGGCCTATGTTCGGGATGATCTCTTCGAGGATGTACTTCCTCGGATCATTCGTGATATCGGATGGGAGGGGACGCCAGTACTGGAGCTGATTCGGGATCTTGCGCAGGGACGAATTGATCTGGTCCAGGCTGAGGCGCGGTTGCGCCAGGACGCCTTGGTAGTTGAGCCCTACAGGGCGCACCATAGCGCCTCAGAGCCGATTGAAGACTTGGTCCAGCGCTTGTCTCGGTTCGTTCAGCGCAACTATCGGCTGGAGTCAAAGTACACCTTGTTCCCTTGTGACCCGTTTGCCCTTTCCACAAATGCGAGCAGCTTGGGATTTGGTTCGTCCGGTGTGATCTACGCGCTCACGCGTGCCGGTTACGTGGTACCCGACGAGGCACTTGAGAGGCATTTCTCCGAAATCGGTAAGCTGAATCAGAAGAATACGGCACCGGGCGTACTGACTGGCCTGGCTGGGATCGGGTGGGCGCACCTGGCGATCGGCCAGAATGGAGTCGGCCTCGGCTTTGTTGACTTGGCCAACGCGAGCCAAAACAGCAAGGTGCAAGTGTCCCTGTACTACGGTGCAGCCGGCATCGGCATGGCAAACCTGGCGGCCTACGTCGCCTCAAAATCCCAGAAGTACTTAGACGCAGCCCTCGACCTGGCGGCAGAGCTGCGGGCATCCGCACTCCAATCTGAGAGCGGCTCCTTCTGGGAGGAGGACGGCGCTGTTCGAATTGGCTTTGGATATGGCCAAGCAGGCGTGGCCCTCTTCTTGCTCCGACTGTCGCAAGTTACAGGCGATGCCCAGTGGAAGTCGCTGGGAGCTTCGGCCTTGGCGTATGACGTTTCGCATGGATACGAGTTGGAGCCAGGAATCACGACGTTCGCCGCGGCGCCTACGGGTGTGACGACCTATGAGCCTTATGTGGAGCAGGGCACCGCCGGCATCATCAAGGTTGCCATCAGGTATGGTCAGTGGGATGTGGTCGATTCGTTGGTGATGGACCTGCATCGCAAGTACTCAGGCTTCCCCGGGCTTATCTACGGCCTTGCCGGGCTCATCGATACCCTGGTGGATGCCTATGTCTATTCAGGTGACTCCAAATATCTCCGTCTTGCCGACAGGCCCTACCAAGGCCTCACCGACCTCTATGTATTCGGGGAGGACGACACGGCTATGATCCCAGGTGAGAACCTGTTCCGGATTTCCTGCGACTACGCTACAGGCATGAGTGGTGCCATCCAGGCGCTGCATCGGCTGAGTTCGCCACACCCCGATGACTTCTGTCTGGACATCCTGGATGCCTCGACCTTGAAGGACACGTTGCGCGCGCACCCGGCTCGCCACCTTGTCGAAGAGATCGCGTAATGGGATGGGGCGCACGATGAACTCATCTACTTCTTCGCGTTCCGCGGCAGATCCAAAGCAAGCGCGCACTGAGTGGCGGGATTTTGCGCGCTTGCTCGGCGAGCATCGGGGCGAGTATGCGGCGGTTACCGCTGTCGCCGCTGCTGTCGGGGCGGCGGAGGGGCTGATACACCCACTGCTTATCAAGGCCATCCTCGACGAGGCATCGCTGAGAGGTGACTTTGCGCGCCTGATCTATTTGGTGCTTGGCTATCTTGCGCTTGGCGTCTCACTTAACGCTTGCGCGTATGTGACCTCGCTCTGGCAGCAACGACTAGACAACCGGATCATCCGTCGTGTTAGCGAGGATCTACTGCGCGCGTTCTACAGCGAGCGTTACAACGACTTCCTGCGCAATGGCGTGGGGCATTACGTCTCGCGAATCAGATCTGACGTAAAGGACGGCTTGGTACCAATGCTTGTCCTGGTGAGGGGCGTGGTGGCAAAAGTGGCCATGTTTGTCGCCCTCGTCAGCGCTCTTCTCTACATTTCGTGGCAGGCGTTCGCAGTTCTTGCTGCAATCATCCCGATAGCGACGGTAGTCAGCTTGATCGTCGGCAAGCGAATCAGGGCGCTGACATCTACGGAGCGGGAGAAGGAGGCTGAGGTACTCGGCATCCTCACCAAGGCTGTCGGTAGCTTGAAAATGGTTGGAACATTTGGACTGGCGGGAAAGACGGTGAGGTCGTTCGATGCTGGGATGAGTGACCTGTTGGACACGCGATACCGTCGTTTCAAAGTGGTCCGTACGCTGCAAGGCGCGAGCGACCTGACCATGGTGGTCTCGGACGTATGTTCGATCTTCGTTGGGGCGCTCTTCGTCTTTCAGAAGAAGATGACCTTTGGCTCCTTCATTGCGTTCATGAACGCCTTCTGGCGAGCTGCTACAACCCTTATCGCGATCTTCAAGCACTGGGCAGAGCTGCAGAGCTATGGTGCTACTGTCCATCGCATCTCAGAGTTCCTCCGGCTGAAGGAGCCTCTGGAGATCTGTCATTCGGACAGCGTCATCGTCAATTCCGTTGGCTTCACCTATGGACAGACGGAGGTTCTTCGGAATGTCTCCCTGACCCTCGGGCCTGGCAGACGGCTCCTCATCACGGGCGATAACGGCTCCGGAAAAACGACGCTTGCCAACATCCTCGCGAGGAATTTGCAGCCCACGGCCGGCAGCATTTCATTGCCTGCACGCGTCAGTTCCTCAACGCTTCCGCTTGCATTTCCACCGCTGGCGGTAAGGGATCTTGGAGCTGATCTTGATCTCCTCAGACACCTTGCTCTATGTTCACCAGAGATACTGGACGCACAGCCGGATCAGCTGTCGGCAGGTCAGCAGCAGAAGGTCGCGCTTGCCATGGCTCTTGGAAAGACTGCCGATCTCTACGTGTTGGACGAGCCACTTGCCAATCTAGACGTCGGTGCCCAGGCGGCCGCAATGGAGAAGATCATGCAGGTCACGAAGGGTCGGACCTTGGTGATGATCATGCACGGAGGTCATGAGTACCGAAGTCTGTTTGACGAGGTTCATGACTTGGAATTGCCAGCTGTTTCCGTGGATCAGGGCGTAGAGCTGCAGCCGGCATAGCCATGCCAAGGATGTGGGCGCGGAACGGATAGGAACAGTAAAGGAGCACTGCTTAGATGTTTGGCTACTACGTAAAAGTTGCGTTGCACAACGCGGCCAGGAACAAGGTCATCACCGGCTTGATGATCTTGGCGATCGCGGTGGGCATCGGCGCAAGCATGACAACCCTCACGGTGATGCACCTGCTCTCGGGCGACCCACTTCCCGGCAAGAGTGGAGATATCTACTACCCACAGGTCGACGTGAACCCGGAGTCCAAGGGGCGAGAGCCGTATGACGTCATGGACTACCGGACGGCCCATGATCTTTGGTCCGCCAAGCAGGCTGACAGCCAGACGATGGTCGTCTCCAACCCCGTCAAGGTGCGATCGGAGATCCCTGGCGCGGCGCCGTTGATGATCTCCTCCATTTCCACGACCGCAGACTTCTTTACGATGTTCGACGTACCACTACAGTACGGGCGATCATGGGTTGCCGAGGACGATGAACGTCGCAGCCGTGTTGCAGTGATCTCTCACAGGCTCAATCAACAGCTGTTCGGTGGCCGTAACAGCGTTGGTCAGAGCATCCGAGTCAAGGATACGAACCTTCAGATCATTGGCGTACTTGGCGCATGGCGGCCATCGCCGCTGTTCTACAAGATCAGAGGCGGACGCTTCTCCGGTGGCGAGACATCCGGGTTCTACGGCGCTGCCGATGACGTCTTTCTGCCCCTGTCGGCCAGCCTGGAAATCAACGACGGTGATTTCCAGCCGTTCACCTGCTGGGCGGCGCCGGAGCGGCCTGGCGTCCTTGAGGGCGCACCGTGTGTTGCCGTGGCGCTGTGGGTGAAGCTGGCTGGACCTGAGCGTGTCCAGGCGTACGATCGATTCCTTCGCAATTACGCGGCAGAGCAGAAGCGGCTTGGTCGCATCAGGCATGACGACAACACGAGGATGAGGTCGCTGATGGGATGGCTGGACTTCAATCAGGTCGTTCCCAGTGACGTCAAGGTCCAGACCGCTCTGGCATTTGCTTTCCTGCTCATTTGCCTGGCAAACGTAGTGGGACTGCTGCTTGCTAAGTTCATGCGGCACGGTGGAGAGATTGGCCTGCGCCGTGCATTAGGCGCCAGCAGGGTAGCGGTCTTTACGCAGTGCTTGGTTGAGGCTGCGGTGATCGGTGCCATTGGCGGCGTGCTTGGCTTGCTGTTGACGCTACTGGGTCTGTGGACGATCCGTATCCAGCCAGTGCCCTACGCCGATCTGGTGCACTTGGACGTCGCGATGTTCCTGGGCACGTTTGTATTGTCATTGGTTACCAGTCTCGTAGCAGGTGCCATTCCTGCGTATCGGGCCAGTTCCATCCAGCCGGTCGCCCAGCTGAAGCTGCTTTAAGGGAGTGCAGTATGCAAGTTGGAATCATTGTTGCAGCGTTGAAGAAGCACCGCTTGGCTACGTTCTTGATTGCCATTGAGATCGCCCTGGCATGTGCTGTGCTCTGCAACGCCATCTTCATGTTCATGGAGAAGAGCCGGGCGCTCAATCTCGATAGCGGTGTCGAAGAGTCTTCCCTTGGCGTGGTTCAGCTTTCAGGGTTCAGCGCGGACAACGCCAATGACATCAATGCTCGAGTCATCAACGCTATTCGGGCCATTCCTGGTGTTGAGTCCGTGGGCGTCATCAGCGCAGTGCCGTTTGGCGATCCTGGTGTTCGAGCTGGCGTGAACATAGATGAGGCGCTTGAACGCTCCGGTGGGGTTCTGGACTTCTACCTCGGCGACGCAGTGGCGCTCAACTCCTTGGGCCTGAAATTGCTGTCAGGTCGGATGCCCGAACCTGCAGAGTACGCGCCCATTGAGCAGTACGTTCCGTCCAATGCCCCGGTGCTGGTGACCAAGCAACTGGCGGATCGCTATTGGCCAGGGCAAGCCGCGGTCGGCCAGAGCATCTGGGCGATGGATACCCGATTTACGGTCATAGGAGTAGTCGAGCACCTTGTAGTGTCTCAGCCGGGCGGAGGAGAGGCACTGGGTAACGATTGGTCGCTCATCGTTCCCGCCGTTGCTGGTCCGCAGTTCGCTGGCAGGTACGTCGTGCGTGCCAAGCCCCAGGACTTGCCTCGCATCTTTGGTCAGGTTGGGAAGGTGGTGTCGGCGGCGGCACCGGATGTGGTTTTTGATCAGACCGCTAGCCGGCCCGTGTCCGAACTAAGGTCTGACTACTTCCGCGGGGCGAAGGTCATGATGGGTCTGCTCGCAGCGGTAATCGTCGCGCTGCTGGGCGCTACAGCGCTAGGGATTGTGGGCTTGGCAAGCTACTGGGTGGAACAGCGCCGAAAGCAGATCGGCATTCGACGGGCCTTGGGGGCCACGCGGACGGACATCCTTCGCTACTTCCAGATCGAGAACTTTCTCATCGTAACGATGGGAATCGCGGCCGGCCTGATCCTTTCCTATGCGATGAATCTGGGCCTGATGCGGTTCTACGAGCTGCCACGGCTACCCATGGCCTACCTGCCTATTAGTGCCATCGCGCTGTGGCTTCTTGGCCAGGCCGCGGTGTTGGTGCCTGCGCTCAAGGCCTCGGCAATCACTCCTGTTCAGGCGATCCGGTCGCTCTGACCAATTTATCTATGCGCCCACTCGGGCGCATGAAGACACCAAGGTGCAGCATGCTGAAGATGCAAGGACTCAGTAAGGTCTTTCAGATTGAACAGGTGCAGACTCATGCCCTCAGGGGCTTGGATCTGCACGTACGGGAGGGCGAGTTTGTTGCGGTCACAGGCCCATCCGGCTCCGGAAAGTCGACGTTTCTCAACATTGCAGGCCTGCTTGAGGAATCTACGGCGGGTTCCTACGAGCTAGACGGCCAGGATGTGTCGCGTCTGGGTGATAGCCAGCGCAGCAGGATCAGAAACGAGAAGATCGGTTTCATCTTCCAAGGCTTCAACCTGATTCCCGACCTGACGCTCTATGACAACATTGACGTACCTCTGCGGTATCGAGGCCTTGGTGCGAAAGACCGCAGGGAAAGGATCACCAGTGTCCTTGAGAGGGTCGGCCTGGGTTCCCGGGCCCAGCACTATCCTGGGGCCCTGTCCGGCGGTCAGCAGCAGCGGGCGGCAATCGCGCGCGCCTTGGCGGGCACGCCCAGACTGCTGCTGGCCGACGAACCGACGGGCAATCTCGACACCGAGATGGCCCGTAGCGTCATGGAGCTCCTTCAAGAGATCAACTCCGCAGGCGCGACAATCATCATGGTCACCCACGATCAGGAACTGGCACTTCGGGCCAGTCGAAACGTGCACATTGTAGATGGCCATCTGTCCGATCTGGTCAGGCAACCAGGCGGCCTTGCCGCAGCTTAGCCAACCCGTCAAATGCTGTCGCTGATGCAAGCGACAAGCGCTTTGGCCTGCAGCTGATCGGTGGATGTAGACGGGGGAGCGCCTAGAGCTCCCCAAGGTCCTGGATACTTGAGCGGCCGCGCACTAGAGTCGCAGCGATCGCTCGCCCGCCGGCGACTTGTCTGCCGGCGGCTTTGTTCAGCCACTCCGCTTGAAGTCGACTGGCTTGCAGCACGGAATGGGGCTCAAAGCTATCAGCCCTCCCTTGAAGCGGCTCACCAGGAGATGCTAAGCCGCCCTGGAGAGGCTGCACCAAGGTCTTGGTTTTGCTGTCGTGTTTGGCATAGGCAGTGGCGACGAGTCGTTCGGCCTGCGTTGACCAGCCGCCAAAGACCAGTTCTGTCCCCCATACCTTTGCTGAGATGCCGGCATCGGCTGCCGCCTTCTCGTAAGCTGGCCAGAGTTGATCAATGACCGGGGCCAGCTCCCGCCCCAGCTGCTCCATCGAGAAGTCACGACGGAAGCTCGCTTGCAGGGTCAGCTCGTAGAGCTTCAAGAAGAACTGGGTGCTTCCTCTAGTGGCCAGAACCAGGTTGTGCTGGGGGATCAGCAGGAGTTTGGCGCCCGACGATTTCTCACCAGTAAGCGCATCCTCTGCCAAGGTGTCGACAGCAACAAGGAGTCGGTCAGGTCGCAGTAATACGTTGAGTATGCTCAATGTGCATTGTCCATACCAATGAAGCCTTGGTCGCTAGCGAGCGGCGACATGTCCAGACCTAGGTGCGCTTGAGGTCACGAACTGCAATTTTCAGAAGCGCGTTCAAGGCCGACTTGTGCTCTTCATACTCAGAGTCAAAGTACTCGAATGCGGGCTCGTTCTCAAAGTCCAGCTGGCGGCGATTTCTCAGCTTCACCAGTAGCTGCACCGCCTCCTCCGAGATGAAGAGAGAGCCGACATCAGTGGCCCGATGCAAAGAGGCTGAGGCTTTCATGTGAGTTTGGAGCAATTGCCTCTCTCGCTCTTCGGACAGGCCCGTGCCCTGGCCGTAGTCTCTCTTGTGAACCGAGTAGTACGCCAACTTGTCATACAGAGCATTCACGATTTCCTCGTAAGCGCGCTCACGTCGACCGATCTGTGACCTATAGCTCTCAAGTCGTACGTCGTATTCGTGCCTGATGGACTCCGTCAGTCGTGCCAGTACCCAGTTCTTGGAGAGAAACACCAGAACTGCGGCCAAGCCCACACTGGTGACGGCACTGGTAATCGCAATTAGAAACGATGCAATCGTGGGTTGGGCGGCCATCAGTCGGTCTGGAATTGGAGACTGTTAAGAGCATATCGGTTAGCGAAGCCAGTCGCTATGCTGGGCTCCGCGTAGTGCCGAAGCAGGGACTACCAGCCGGTCAAGACCCGAAGTCTCCCCCACTTCGTCGGGGAAGGCGGGGGAAGCCGTGAGGATGCAGTGGCGGGGAGGGGGCTGAGGCCCCAGAACTTGCCAAAAGGGGGCGGCCCGGCGAGTCTTAGCGCAATAGATCTGGCGCCGGACGCGCCTGGATACCGGGGAACAATGAAGGGGCGAGCATGGCACTAACCGTGAAGGAAGTGGAAGAACTGCGATCGTACCTGTGCGGAGTGATGGACCGCGCTGATCATCACGCCGGCGCTGTCAGAGAAATCGCTCTTGCGCTTGCGGGGGCGATTCTCTGGCGCAAAGAGGATGATGAGCCCATCCGAGTCATGGTTCGCGACGGCGACACAAAGAACGTCTTGTGGGTCCGCATTGGTGGCCAGACCTACGCCTTCTCCTACAGGCACGATATCGAGCAAATTGAGATGCGCCGAGGAGGAGTTCAAGGCGAGACAATTCATCGCTTCTCCAATGCGACTTCTCTTTCCGAGGTCCATGACTTGTTCCAGTCGCTGTAATGGCTAGCTGGTGAGGTGGGGGGGCATGCCCGCGACTCGTAGTCGGGGTAGGGGATACGCCTCCTGCCCGGCCGACAGCCGCCTCGCTCAGGTCGGGGGGGGCGGTGCTCTAGCCCCGCCTCAAGTGGACCTTGGATGATCCTCTGCGAGCAAACGAGCGGCCAAAGCATTTCAACTGATCCTTGGAGTAGACAATGTCTCGTGTCTTAGTAATAGGCGGTAGCGGTCACATCGGGACCTACCTGATTCCCTCTCTGGTCGAGCAAGGCCACGAAGTCCTCAGCGTTAGTCGCGGCCAAGCTAAGCGCTATAGTGAAAATCAAGCAGCGTGGGACCGCGTCCAACAGGTTGTCATCGACAGGGTAGCCGAGGAAGCACATGGCACCTTCGGGCGCAGAATCGCTGAGCTGGAGCCTGACATCGTCGTCGACCTCATTTCCTTTGACCTCAGCAGCACTCAGGCTCTGGTTGATGCTCTGCGTGGAGAGGTCGAGCACTTTCTTCATTGCAGCTCAATCTGGGTGCATGGCCACCTTGAAAGCGTGCCGGCCACAGAGGACGCAGTCCTCAATCCCTTCGGTGACTACGGTATAAAAAAGGCACAAACGGACCGGTGGTTGTTGCGGCAGGCGCGCCTGGAACAGTTCCCTGCGACAGTCTTCCGCCCCGGTCACATTGTTGGACCTGGCTGGCTGCCAATATCACCCTATGGAAACGTAGACGCGGAAGTGTTTACTCTCATGGCGGCAGGAAAGCCAATCAAGCTCCCCAACTTTGGCGCGGAGACTCTCCACCACGTTCATGCGTCTGATGTGGCAGGCTTCATCTTGCAAGCGATCCTCAACCGTTCGGCCTCGATCGGGGAAGCGTTCAATGTAGTCTCGGAAGGCGCAGTAAGCTTGCGGGGTTATGCCGAGGCAATGTACCGGTGGTTCGGGCATGAACCCAATGTTGAACTACTGAGCTTCGATGAATGGCGGAAAACGCAGTCCGATGCCCAGGCCCACCACGCCTGGGAACACATCTCCAGAAGCCACTCGTTCTCAATTGGGAAGGCCCGCCGGCGCGTGGAGTACCGCCCGCGATACACCAGCCTTGAGGCGATCAAGGAATCTGTAGCCGCAGCCATCGCTAGGGGAGATATTCACTCTCCCTGACGGATGAACTCACTTCTTATGGCTGACGGCATGATTGATCCGCTAAGCGCTCATACCTTCCCAGGTCTGGGCGCATTGGAAAGATCCAGTGCTGTTATCTGACGTGATAAGAAGGCCGGCCCAGAGTGCTGCAGGTCTGAAGATCTCTGCCACATGTTGGAGCGCAGACGTTGGATGGCGGGACTGCACCGCTGCGGCATCTTGTTGAACGCATCGCCTCTGCTCAGGCCTAGGCACCTGCGGATGGCCCAGCACTTGAGTTCCGGGGTTTGCTAGACCTGAGTGTTATTGGAAAAAGTAAAGGAACTACAATGCCAGCAATCCACGTTTTCATCGACACGAACGTACTTCTGAACTTTTACTCATTCTCGGAGGATAGGTCATCTGACCTTGAAGAGCTGACGAAGCTTATCGGCCCAGATCAGATCAATGTGCATCTTCCCAAACAGGTCGAGGACGAGTTCTGGCGGAATCGCGAGTCTAAGATCCATTCGGCGGTGGCGGACTTCAACAGGCCGAAACCAGCGCCGGGCATCCCAAATCATATGAGGGATATGGAAACCGCGAAGCAGTACAAAGCTGCCCTTGAGGCCGCCGATGCTGCTCAGAGGAAGCTCGTCGGCAATGTTCTTGGCTTGGCCGCCTTGGAAGATTTGGAGGTCGATCACCAAATCCGGGCTCTCTTTGCTGTATCCGTAAGGCACGATGACTGCGAAAATGCGCTGTCTCGCGCCATCGTCAGAATGCACAAGGGCAATCCGCCGGGTAAGCCGAGTAACATTGGTGACCGCTACAACTGGGAGACTCTGTTGTCGAGCCTGCCCAGTGAAGATCTTCATGTCGTCACCAAGGATGGCGACTTTACAACCCCATTGCAGCCTGTTGGGAAGCAGCCGCGCCCAATGCCCTTCCTGGTGAAGGAGTGGGCCGTGAAGGCGCCCGGGTGCAATCTTCACGTCTATTCGTCAATCCAATCGCTTCTCAGCTATTACAAGAATCTAGCCAATCAGCCCGCAGAGATTCAGGTCCAGCAGGAGCCCGCCCCTGAGGACGCTGCTGAGGCGCCGGTCGACAATCCGATTGCAGACGGCGCTGACAACGTCGTGGATCCGCAAGCCGAGTTGGCTAAGCAGCAGGCTATCGAGCAGCTCGTCACCAGCGAAAGCTTCCAGCGCACGCATCGGGCCATCGCCAAGCTCAGCAAGATCGTCCCATTGATTACTGTTCAAGAGGCCAACCGGCTCTTCGACGCAGCGATCGACAACAGGCAGATCAGTTGGATCATCACTGATCCGGACGTCCGCAGCTTCTATGTCGCGGTACTTAACCAGCATTTTGTGAATGCCGACGGCGGCCTGGTCGATGCCATGATCGATCTTCTTGGGTTGGAAGCTGACGAGAGTGGCGAAGACGAGCCCTAACGTCTGCGAATGCGGCATCCTATCTTTCTGGTAAAGAGACCCCTGGAGTGCTGTCTTCGCTTGTTGTTGGTTGTAACAGCGCTTCGTGCGGATGCAATTACGTAAGGTTGCGGCAAGGTACGCCTCCGCAGCCTAAGTAAACTGGCTCTCGTCAATTTTGGCGTCGGTAGAAAGTGGCGTGTTCAGTTGCCCAAGTGCACCTCAGTAATCGGATGTCCTTATCTTCAGCCACGGGAGATGTGTCCGTGGCGTGTCTAGTTGATGGCGTGGATAGCGCGGTTCTCGCGCTTAGGTCGCGCTCCGATAAGCGCGCTCAGGGACTGCCAGCATCCTTGGTAGTGCAACTTTGGACACTTGAGGATCACGCAGTTTGGCTTTCAGGCCAGCTCAGAAGGGGGTTTGAGCTTGAGTTGGTGCAGGCCAGAGGTCAGGTAGAGGCACTCTTGGAGTCGATCACACTGTTGATCGGAGTGGTCGATGAAATGGGCCTTGAAGGACATAAGGTTGAGCTGGACCAAGCCTCGGCCGGCGCTCGCGAGGCGCTGATCGATCTGAAAGATAGCCTGGTCAACTACGAGCAGACGTCGCAAGCGTGTGCGGCATCAGTAAGGAATGTGTAGCGCTGTCTGGCGTTGGTTCAGAGCTTTGCGTTGACTGCGCCGAGGCCCCTTGCGGAGAGTCAGTGGGCGCAGTAGAGCGGAGAACGATAGTCCCATCGCGCTTACGGCGAAAATTGATGGGGTCCTTCGCCGGTAGATGATCAGAGAGTAGCTGCTGACTGCATGCTTCTGGGAAAGTTGTGCTCAACTTCTAACACATATTGCCGATAGCAAGCTCTGATCCCAGTCCAGGACGATGCATCTGGTTAGATCTGGGTAGAAGCCCTCCTGATTTAGCCTCAGGAACAGATAGATGACAGGATGGAACCAATATGAAAAATGACGGCCCCTTGGAGCCGGGAACTGGAGTTCTCTTTCAGTCTGCCGCTAGCGCGGGTTCCGACCCACAACACAATGCGTGTGTGGGGAACAACACTGGATCAATCGAGAACCTCCCTTTGTACGCTGGCGGATTCGAGAAGGCGACAGAGGTTCTTCTGGTCTCGCTGGGGATCGCCCCGCCTTCGAATGCGAGGTCGACGTGGGCGCGCGGGCGAATCGAAGACGTGATGGTCTATCCAATCTGCTATTGCGCGCGACATCACGTTGAACTTGCAATCAAGCATATGCTCCCCTTGGCCTGGAGGACGTTCAAGCTGCGGTCTCCAAACGACCGCAAAGGTTTGTCCAAGCCTGACATTGGTACCAAACACAGCATCAAGCTCTACTGGGGCATGCTTGATGCGATATGCAAGGCAACGGACAAGCGTCTTGAGGCTCTCTGTCAGAAGCTGTTGCCATACATCCAAGACTTCGAATCGGTTGATTCGACCGGGCAAGTATTCAGGTATGCGACCAATTCGGATGGTGACGAGCTGCATCTAGAGACTCTGGATCATATTGATCTAGCTCACTTCGCTCATGGATATGCAGAGCTTTGTACGATCCTCGAGGATCTACGCTATACGTTGATGACGGTCGAGGTGGAAGCCGAATGCGGAAGCTTCGCAGGTCCGTCGGGGCCTGAAACCCTGAGGAGAATTGCGGATGCACTACCTCCCATGAATACCTGGAGTGATGGGAGCTTCAGTGAGACCAAAACACGCATCCGCAGGCAGTTCGATCTAAGCGCAAATTCGCTTTCCACTGCTATCAATCGCATCAAGACATCTCGACACCTGTCCCTTAGGGTGGGCGTGGAAATTCCGATCGAGGGACTTAGTCGAGACGTATTCGAAAGGCTGCATCATCTCTATGCAGGGAGTCTGTCTTCGGATTCGCTGAGTGAGGCTGAACGGTCTGCTCTCCATGCGGTACTGCAGGTTGGGATCCCGTACGTGATGCCCGAAGAGTTCGACTCGTTCCTGGTGCCTCGCCCCGAGACAGATGAGGCGGCATCCCAGTACGACCTGGAGCGCGACGCCAAGCACCTCGCTCGTAAGTTTGCTAGGTCGCCGGATCGGATCGTGGCCTCGCTTAGGGCCCTAGGGCAGCCAACCCTGCTGAGGGAGTTTGAGGATGTCTATGCTGACCACATTGCGCGACTTGAAGCGCTTCGCGTCGATCAGGCGAACGGTTTCGATGACTTTCTTGACGGGTTGGGGAGCGCCTGACCTGCGTTCTGTTCTGAACTAATTCACCACAACGCTCCATTGGAGCTACAACAAGAGGGACCTAGCCATGTCACTTGATAGAGCAGATGAGATCGTACGAAAGGCCGAAGCAACGTTTAAGGAGCTTGCACCCAAGGTGGGTCAGGATCAGGAATTGGCCCTGCAGTTCTGGGCAAAATTGATCGCAAACAGCAAGGCCGTTGTGTCATTGGCAAGCGTTCAGTACGGCAGCCCCGCGGCAGTGGTGCATCGCGTTTCGATCGAGCATTTCGCGTACATGTACGGCTTGGCCAGTGGCGTAATCACCGCTGAAGGCGCTGAACAGCAGTTCAAGTACGATATCCACAAGAACGCCAAGGGGCTCGATAGCGCTCAACGCCGCGATGATAAGGCCGGGCGCGAGGTGCTCACTCCCGAGAACCGTAAGCAACTTGCAGAGTTCCTATCCGATGCTGAGAACCAGGTCTCGGACCCTGGCATCAGTGTCTACAACATTCTGGGGCGCTTGGATCTTGACTTCGTTTACAACATCTATCGGTTGTACTCGGTGAACGCCTCGCACGCCAACGTGTTCTCATGCCAGTGGGAACCCAATGAGGCCGAGGTCATGGTCCTCCTGGACAATGTGAAGGACCTCCTGGAGATCGCCAGCGCAATGTGGGCTGAGAAGGTTGGGAGCGAGCAGCCAGCGTAGTACTCACGCTGAACTCGTGCGCTGAGGCGCTTGCTCCCTCCAGTGCGTCATTGCTGATTACTGTGTCAACCGATGGCCCGCTTGTGCGGGCCATTGTCGTTGTGGCCGCGCGCCTAGTGTATCGGACGTGCAGTCTAGATCGGCGCGCCAATGGCTCCGCCGCTCACTCCTCCGGACTGACTTCCTTAAGCACGTAGCCGATTCCTCGCATGGTGTGGATCTCCACGCCGGCCTCTACAAGAGCTCTACGCAGCCTAGAAATGTGGGACTCCAACGCGTTTGACTCAACGTGCTCGGTAAGTCCGTACACGGCTTGCTCAAGTGCGTGTCGGCGAACCGTTCGCCCTTGGCGGAAGCAAAGTGCCTCTAAGACCAGGACCTGCCGGCGCGGCAGCTTCAGCTCCTCTCCGCGGACATAGACTTGCTTGGATTCGAAGTCGAAGGTCAGGTTGCCCAGAGTCATCGTGGGCGTCGCTCGAGCAGGCCGGCGGCTAAGTGCGCGGACTCGCGCCATCAGCTCGGCCATATCGAAAGGCTTGGCCAAGTAATCGTCCGCACCTGCATCCAAGCCCTCGACTTTGTGTGCAACCTGGTGCATCGCAGTAAGGATCAGGATTGGGAGGTCGCCCTGGACGGCTCGAACCCGCGGGACAATGCTCGCGCCATCTCCGTCAGGAAACTGACGATCCAGGAGCAGCAAGCGATAGCTTGCCTGTTGGATGGCCTCCTCGGTCGCAGCGAGCGTACGGGTCCAGTCAACAGCCAAGCCTTGCCTGACCAGTGCATCAATCAATGCCTCAGCAAAGTCGGCGTCGTCCTCCGCTAGGAGAATTCTCATAGCACACCATCTTGTTCGTTTCGTCTGCTGCTATTGGTTGCAGTCAGTGTCGGGAGAAGTACTTCAAAGGTCGCCCCGCCTGTGGAGGAGTCCGAGACACGTATACGACCACCGTGCTTGGTTGCGACCTCGCTAGCTAGGTGAAGGCCTAAGCCACTTCCACTGATGCCAGCATTGAGCCTGTAGAAAGGTGCAAAGATTCTTTGCCGCTCCTCCTCAGGAACGCCGGGGCCGCTGTCAGATACGGTGATGCGCCCGCCGCTACAGACCTCAAACGCGATGCTGCCCCTTTGGCCGCCGTAGTTGATCGCATTGTGTAGGAGGTTCTTCAGCATGCGCTCTAATGCGCCGGAATCGCCCTCAACTATCATTGGGTTGGCGTCCGCATTGAAGGAGAACTCGTAGCCGTGCTCAATGATCAGCGGCGCTACCTCGGCAGCAAGGTTGTCGCACAACTCAGTCATATTGATGAGGTTATAGGACTCGCGGGTCCGGCCGAGCCGTTGAAGGTCCAGCAATTGCTCGGCGATTGTTTCTAGCCTGGACAGATCGCCGACCAGACGAAGCTTTTCCTTGCTATGCGGCAATGAGCTCATTCTCGCGCGCAGCACCGCCATTGGCATCCTGAGCTCATGGGCGGCGTCACTGAGGAAGCGGTCCCGAGCAGCAGACGCTTCCCAAATTCGCGATAGCGCCTGATTGAAAGAGGCAACCAGGGGAAGTACTTCCGCGGGGAGACCTTCCGTCCTGAGTGCCGCGCCACGTTGGCCAAGATCTATCGTTGCAGCATCGTCAGCCAGTGAGCGAAGCGCGCGCAGCCGGCTCCTTATGGCCAAAGGAATGACGACGGACGTGGCGATGAGGACTGGCAGGAATATGGGAAGGAAGATGAACTGGCCGATGACAAAGAGGATGGCTGCAATGGTGTCATCGGGAGTGCCACCAACCATCACCCAGATCTTCTCGTCGCCCCGCTTTTGCACAACCACAGTAGCCGCTAGCCTCTGATCCTCACTCCGCAGTTGCGACTCCTCCAACCTGGGCAGGCTCTCAGTCAACGCTCTAAGCTCCTCAGGGACGTTGCCGAACAGAACCTGGTCGCCAGACGACGACCGGGCCACGAGCCATGCTGAGCCTTCCTTTTCAAGAAACCCCCTAGGCAACTTTTCTCTGGCCAAGATTAAGTGCCCGCGATCAATTGCAAAGGCACTTGCCACCTGCTTGGCTAGCTGGGGTGGGACTGCGTGAATCCCCGGCGTCCAAAGCACAGCGAGAAAAATGGCGAGTGAGGCGAAGAAGGTAACCAGCTGAATGACGCCCACGCGCCAAGACAGCTGGGTACCTAACGATCTTCTATTCATGAAGGCAATAGATATGAGAATGCCGAGGCGCTCATCATACCGCCGTCGGCCCATGTCGATACTTGTTCAAGGAAGGCGTATGTGAGGGCGATCTTCGCGCTTCAAGCTCCTGGATGAATGGACTACTGCCTCCTTCGATTCCTCAAGGTTTCCTCAAGGTTCGCTCCCTAATCTGAACCTGTCAGGACGGGCGGCCACTCGGCGAGTCTCGCTCTGCTCGGAGTCACTTAAACCCCATCCAGGAGACGTGAATATGAAAGCGCTAACTGCATTGGCTGGGCCTAGCCTTGCGCTGGCTCTGGCGTTCGGCTTCAGCGCCGCGATAGTACCTTCCGATGCTTCCGCAATGTCCAAAAAAGACCGCCGGACCCTTGTGGGCGCGTTGGTCGGTGGCATCGGCGGCTCTCTTCTCTCCAACGGTGACCCTTGGGCGACCGTCGGCGGCGCGCTCGCCGGCGGTACCGTCGGCAACGTGACAGCCAAAGATCACGATGACCGTCGTCGCTGGGAAAGGGAGCGCGATCGTCGGCACCGTGACTGGCGACGGGATGATCGAAATCGTTGGGAACATGACCGGAATCGCCGCCCCTATCGCGGCCGCTAAGAACAGGAGATCTATATGAAGTATGCAATTGCGCTCACCCTCATCGCGCTCGCTGGCACCGCAAACGCGCAGTCCGACCCCGCTCAGAAGTACATCGAATCCGCATTCCAGGCGATGGATGCCAATGGTGATCGTCAGATCAGTCGTCAGGAGTTCGATGCCTTCATGCTTAAGCGCATGGCAGTCCAGCGCGCCGCATTCGACGCAGGGTTTGCCGCAGCGGACGAGAACGGCGATGGCTTCATCGATCGCAAGGAAGCCAAGATCAACGATCAGCTGAGCCAGAACTTCGATCTCATTGACTCTAATGCAGATGGAAAGGTCTCCAAAGAGGAGCTTGGTGCAGCGATGGTCGCGGCGATGATGGCCGAAACTTCGGCCATTTCCTCATCAGCAAAGTAACGTGGTCCGTGGCTGATTGCCGCTAACGGGCTTTGTTGAGTAAGGGATAACGGGGCGCACATGCGCCCCGTTTGCGTTGAGCCAGTAAATTTCTCAGAACGCGCGCGAGAGGGTAATCACAGCGGTGTCCTGGAAGTCCGAGTTAGTCATCGGGCTGTTCGTAATGCTGTTGCTGAGAACTGCACGACGAATGCTGGCAGTGGCGCTCCATTTCTCACTGAGCGGCATGATGAGAGTTACGCCGCCGTAAGGTGTCAGGGAGTCCCCAGGTGTGTACTGTTTCATGCCGGAGCGAGCAGCTTCGTTCTCCGACACTCGATAGTAGTGCCTGGTAATCTCCTCGCTCTGGTAGGCAGCTCCAATCTCAGGGACGACGATGACCTTGCCAATGGGCATTGGATAGCTGTACTTCAGATCAGCAAGCATTCCTCCAACACCAGTGATCTCCGCCTGGAGCTTTGCGTTAACGACGCCCCAGCTGCCGTGAACCTTCCAGTCCACGCCGGCGGCGCCTAGAAATCGCCGATCATCCAGTTGCCTCATTCGAAGATCAGAGGAATCTCTTGCCTTGTACCGATTCAGGACTGGCGAGACGGCGACAGAAAGCGTGCTGGACTGCCCCTCAACTAGCTTGAATCCGACATCTGCGCCGCGGAAGTAGAACCGCTGACCTTCCCAGCTCACAAACGGTGCCGGAATAGTGTCGTCTTTGTAGCTCCTGTACGGCTGGGAGGATTGCGCGACTGCAATGCCAATTGAGCCACTAGCGAGAGCGCTTGTTGGAATAGCAAGTGCTGCCATCAGACAAAGACCGAGCGTGCTACGACTGGGGAGCCTTGACTTGAGCGCGGCAGGAGAAAGTTCGGGGCGGAGAAGCATGTTTGGTCTCATCTGGCTAGATCAGTTGTGGCAAGGAAGAGTCCTGTGGCCTGGAGTACAGGCGGATCAGGAAATGGAGAGATTCGCGCCCTGCTCTTGGAGAGCAGCTCTAAGCGCGAGGATTGTTCGGAGCCGGGCCGCGGCATAGTCGGCGCTCGGTACGAGCGATATGCCGCAATGAAGAATTGCCTTGTTGTCTTCGATGCTCTTCAGAAGGACGCTGGGAGCGGATCCGGGCGCGAGGTCATCGCTCGCGCAAAGCACCTCATCGATCAGCACCAGTAGCTTCTCCAGATCGCCCGCAATTGAGACTGACACTGATAGCTCGAGACGTGGGCGTGCATAGCGCTGACTCAGGTTCTGTACCGGCTTGGTGATTAGATCCGAGTTCGGCACGATGAAGGACGAATGATCAGCCAGACGGATCTCGGTCGACCGAACACTGACCTTTCGCACGGTGCCGTCTAGGTCTCCGACTTTAATCCGGTCGCCCAGCTTGATAGGGCGCTCAACCAAGAGAATTAAGCCGGAAACGAAGTTCTGCGTTATGGCTTGGAGCCCGAAGCCAATACCTACTGACAGGGCGCTGGCTAGGATTGCCAGCTTTTCTACACCAACGCCAATGGCGGCAAGCGCCCACAGGCCGGCTGCGCCCGTTCCCAGGTACCCAACGATTGTGACAATGGAGGCGCGCGCGTCAGATGCTAAGCGTGTCGTGGGCAAGTACGAGTCTTCTAGCCACGCCCGCAGCATGCGCATGAGCGCAGCAACGCCGAGGAATACCAAGATGCCGGTGAATATCGAACCTGCTGAAACTCGGATCTGGCCGATCTGCACTCCGCCTGCCAGCTTTCCGGCCAACTCTAGAACAGAGGTGAAACCCGCTCCAAAAGGCATGATGAGTGCGCCACAGGCCAGCAAGATCACCACTGTGCGCAGCACCGCAGAGAGCACCACCGATGCCTGGCGGATGCCGCGTGACGCTTCGGACCCTGCTAACTTCAGTGCGGGGCGAACCTCCAGGCAGTAGCGAACCGTTCGGTCGACAACTAGCATCACGAAGTGGGCGCATGCGAGCACGATGCTGCCCCAGATCATCCACTGGATGATCCAATTGGCCAGAACGATGTAGCCGGAGGCGCCACTAACCAGAATTAGTAGGCTTATGGCCCACGTGATCCCGATTGTGAGAGCGGCAGGATCGGCGCCGTCGCGGTGTTGCTCAGGCGTGCTGGGTGACCTGCTACGGGTACGGAGGATAAGCAGCGCAGCTAGCACCGAGCTAACTGAGGCGAAGGCAGTCAGTGCTTTGAGCGGGATGCCGACATCCTCGTTCAAGCTCAACTTGGTCACGGCCTGCTCGCAAGCGATGCTTAACCCAATAGCGATGGCGATCCACAGAGACGCCTTCCAGTACCGATCTATGTTGAGTTGGTTGATGGAGACCACCCGCAGATGAGGCACTGCTGGTTGCAGCATCGCGCGGGAGAGTGAGATCGCCAATGCGCTGAAAAGCAAGCCGGTGGCCGCCGAGATGGCTAGGTCATGGCCAACCTTCGGTACCATCCATAGGTCAAGGAGATCGTTGATAGTCGCGAATGCGAGTGCCGTCGGCGCAAATGTGGCCGCAAAAGTGACCACTGCGAGGGTTGCTCGCGCGAATGGTTGAACTGAGCCTTGGGCTGCCTCACACCACGATCGACAGACTCGGCGCAGCAGCGCCGCTCCGTAGGTCACCAGGCAGAGTAATGCCGCCCAAGCTAGTGTCGATAGAGACCGTCTCCATCCCTCAATGCTTTGGGGTGAGGAGGGGTCTACAAGTGCAGCCCGCGCAATAGATGGGGCGGCAGCAATCGCCGGCTTCCACAACTCGGTGCTGAGGGGCGATGGACTGCGGGAGAGCAATTCTTTCCCAAGAGCCATAGCTTGGGCATCGGATGCCGTCTTAAGCGCTTGCTCTGCAGACAAGCGCACCAAGCCAGCTCTCCTATCCAGATCCTGAAGCGCCTTCAGCTGCTGGCTCAGCTCGCCTGACCGGCTACGAAGAGTCGCGTCCGCACTGTCTTGAGCCGCATCACCTAGTTGAGTGATGCGCTCTTGAACCTGGGACACAGGCACGGCCAGCTTGGCTTGGAGGCCTTGTGCAGATTCAGCCAACACTCGTAACCGTTGCTCAGCCTCGGCACGAGGAGTAGAAGCTGATTCATTCAGGTCGCTGAGCTGTGCGGCTTGGCTCTCAAGCTGGGCGACCGCGGCAGGCCACTGTTCCTCAGGGGGGTTCAGAGGCGTAGGTAGTTGAGCCGAAGCTGTTGAAATTCCTATAAAGAGCCAGACTATCAGCGCTGCCCGGAACGAACTGAAGCGGCGGGTACTTGTCGGTTGGACGTTGTGATCAAGCATCCCCGTAGAATGAGCATGCCACCTTGAGGAAACCTTACGTGCCAGCGCAAAGGCTTCCCCAGCTTCAGATTTCAGTCGCTATCGTAAGCGTCAAGTTGTGCTTCCTTCGAGTACCGCACCCTCGTCGTTGGAAGCTTCCGGTCTGAAGATCGTTCGTCAGTTCTGTAGCCTGCTGAGGCTCAGGTGGCGCCTGAATTTCGCCTCTATGTGTTCATGCGCCCGGGCAATTCTCGCCTCGCTCTCTCGAAGCGACTGGCGGTCAAGCTGGCGGCTGCCCTGTGTGTCCAGCGGAAAGGTGCCGGCTAGGTGTCGGGAAAGTCTGGCGATGGAACGCCTGTCTTTATCAATGCCCTGCATGAAATTGGCAATGCTGCGATCGAACAGGAAGGGGGCTTCCATGAGGCAATTTAGAAAACTCGAAACCACCTCTTCAGGAAGATCCTGGTAATCCTTAAGAGGCAGGAGGTTTGTCGCGTGCACGGCTGGGCCCCTTCGCACCAGGATCTCACTTCGGATCGCGTCCAGCATTCCCACCGCTGACTTGTAAACGCGCAGCCTGCGATCGTAGGAGTCGAGGCGAAGCTTTACATCGTTTGTGTGCCACTGGGCCCTTGCCACGACCACACCGAGCAAAGCTACGCCTGGTCCAAGGCTTGCCTCCATCCACTTAAGAATCTCGCTCATTCAATCTCCCTGAAGCCAGTTAGCGCGCATGTTAGATGGCAGGACGGTACGACGCCACGGCGCTAGAGGCGGCAGCGGCGGCGATCCGACCAAGTTGCTGGGGTGGGCCGACACGCACTTCTGAGACTGAGACTGGCAGACGGCATGCATAGAACCTTGAGAGAAGCTTGCGTCCCTGGTTCGTGGGCGGTACCCCCAGCCTGATTGGCGTCCAGAATATCCATGTAAAACATTGATATTTATTGACTTTGAGTCAGTGGACTCATGCCGGACTGGGGCGGTTGGCGTTGTTGTCCATAAGGGCAATGGCATGCGAGCTGAGTCGGCGTTAATCTTGTCGCTCAGGGCAGGGCGATTTCACTGTTCATCGGCAACGCACGGTCATGGACAGGCCTATCTATCGCATCAGGGGGATGCATGCGCACACCGATTCACTTGCCGGTTCTGGACCGGCTCCAGGTCTCCAACTATCCGCTGTATCCGGGCGCAGGCAAGAAGGGTCTCGATCTCGTATTCAGCGCTGGTGTCACCGTCATTGCTGGCGTTAATGGAATCGGCAAGACGACGCTGCTCAACCTGGCGTTGCGCATGCTTCTGGGTGCCAGCAACCCGAGCAAGGCGGCTACACGGGACATAGGTAAGGCGAGCCGCCGCAGTCTTGTCAATACGAAGAAGTTCAAGTTCTTCGCCGCTCGGGTCCCCAATCTTCCTGCCGCCGCGTCGGCGGTGCTTACCTTCCGTATCGGCGCCACCAAGGTGGTGATTGAGCGCAGTTTGGTTGATCTAAGCATCACCAAGCTGAGTGTCGGAAAGGAAGTGATCACGGACAGCACCAACGCCCAGTTCCTAGACCGGATGGCGGAGCTGGCTGGAATGAGTTCGGCGTATGACTACCACATGGTCGTGCGATACGTTCAGTTCTTCACCGAAGAGCGCCTACCGCTGCTTTGGTCGGCAACGGCCCAGGTCGAGCTGTTCAAGATGCTCTTTGCCGAGGCGCCAAACATGGCCAGCCTCAATGCTCTCTACAAGGAAATTCAGAAGGTCGATAGCGATCTGCGAAATCGCGTGTACCAGCTGAACGACCGGAAGGAAATGCACGCCAAGGTCATCGCCGCAGTTGGCCTGGACAGCGTCGGTGTTCAAGAGGTTCGCCGCATCCTGCATGAGACTCAAGTCGAACTTGAACAGGCTAGTAAGGCAGTTGCGTTTGGCAACCAGTCCGTCCAGGACGCTGTCGCTCGGCAGGATGCTGGACGGCGTGAACTAGATGATCTTCAGAACCAGCTGGATCAGATCACACACGAGTTCCATCGGAGGGATGCTGCATACATCTCGCAGATTTTGCCTGTTCCTCATAAGGACAAGATGGCGCTTCTGGTCCAAGGGCTCACGTCCAATCTAGGTTGCTTTGTGTGCGGTCGTGCCGGAAGCAACGAGATGGATGTCATCAATGAGCGGCTTGAGAAGCATCATTGTTTTGTTTGTGATGGGAAGCTTCCCGAAATCCCAGCAGATGAAAGGGGGCCGTCTCCAAAGGAGCTTCTGGATCTAGAAGTGAAGATCCAAGAGCTCGAAGCTGAGATAGAGCGGCGCGAGGCCGGTCAGGAGGAAGGGGATCGGATCTACATGCAGGCACTGGCTGCGCTTCGACCCTTGGCACTGAGGCGCAATGAGTTGGTCCATAAGCTCGAAGAGCTTGCGTTTCAGTGGCCGAACGAGGTCATGGCTGCCAATGGAGGAAATCCTGGGGAGCTGGCCTCAGAGGAAGTTGCGATTGAGCAGCTCCGTGCGAAGCGTAACCAGCTCAATCAAGACTACAGGGCACAGATCGCCGAGCTCAGTACTCGTATGGGGGCGTTCGAACAGGATCTTGGACAGAGGTTGACTGCGTATGCAGAGCAATTCCTGCTCGAGAAGGTTGCAGTTGAGTTCTCACGTAACGCATCCGTCAAGATCGTCACAGGTGCAGTGCCGATCAAAGTTCCGACTTTCCGTGTATCCATGACATCCAGTACGCACATGGCTACTCATGAAAGAACGGAGCCAACCAGTGTTTCCGAGTCGCAGAAGGAGTTTCTGGACTTGGCCTTCCGAATGACGTTGCTCGATATGATCGGAGCTGACTCGGGCACCATGTTGATCATGGAGACGCCGGAGGCGAGCCTGGACTCGTGGTTCATGGCGAGAGCTGCAGTGATGATTCGCAAATTCGCTGCCGAGGACGGAGCTACGAAGCTCATCGCTACTTCCAATGTGAATGGGACAACGATGATCCCGGACCTGCTTGGCCTCAAGAACGGGGAGAAGCTTCCAAGTAAGGACTCCCGTCGCCTGATCAACCTAATGGAATTGGCCGCTGAGCCAGGAGTTCTGAAGGATAAGCAGGCACAGGCCAGTCTCATCGCAGAAATGCGGAAGTACGCCGATGCCTAAGCTAAAGCAGGTGACGGCCGCAGATCATGATCGTCTTTTCTTCATCCGGTGGATGCTTCTGCTCGTTGTGGCAAACGAAGCGGCTGGGCTGCCGGAAGTAAACCGACAGAGGCTGCATTCACTTCTGTTCGTCTCCTTTGCCTCTTCCAAGTTCTACAGGATCGTTCCGCTGCGCCAGCGCGCACGACGATCTGAGCATGGGCCTTACTATCGTATGGCGCACATCGCCTTGGGTCACTTGGTGATGGCGGGTCTTCTTGATGTCTCCGGCTTCAGACCGTATCCGGAGCCAAGAGATCTACAGTTCGAAGGGGTCTTTCGACCGACGCGGGCTGGTATCAATGCTTGCAAGCATCTCAGAATGACCATGACGGGTGACCGCATCTATCGGTTCCTCCTGGATATGTGTTTGGCTTCCGCGGAATCACTCGCATCGGACGGTACCCAAGCTGATTCTGAGGTGCTTGACAGAACATTGAAGGCTGACCTGACCTATCAGCGAGCGGTGCGCAAGCACGGAGAAATACTGGAGCTTCAGGACCCGAGTGAGGAGGAGACGCCTACCGTCAGGGGCCTTCACTCAATCGATGACCATCTACAGAGCGTCGGCTTCTTCAACCGCCGTGACGTGGTGGCCGCTTATCAAGTCGTGCTCTCCCGGCGTGCAGGGGCCGCTGCATGAGTACTTTAGACAACCCGGTAGCGCTTAGTAGCCAAGAGATTGGCAGCCTAGGGGCGCCCACTGTGACGCCGTCGGGCACAGAAGCTCAGCGATTCGTGCAGGCCTGCTCCACTTGGTATCGGGAGTGGCTCGACTCCAATGCCCCGATTCTCAATACCAATGGGATCAAGAACAACCAGGTGCTGGTGATGATCCATGTGGTCTCGCCGGAGGTCGAGCGCGCTGACTTCGCAAGCGTAGGGACCGACAAGGCGTTTGTTTTCAGGGCTGCCTTCGATGCGAATCTGGAGGGTGTCGTCCTTGCGACCGAGAACACCCGGAAGATGATCCGAATCAGGGAAGGCTTCAGCTCCATCAGTGAAGCCATGGCGATCTGCATGGACCTTCCGGTTGAGGCCACGTTCGTTGTTATCCCACTTGCCCAACGCAAGATGATGCTGCATTTCGCCGGGGACGACCTTGAGTCTTGGTGCGAGCACCCGCCGGAGTTCCAGATGCGGAGCGATGTGGACGTGCTATCGGTCGAGCGGATCGATAAGGATATCTACGAGTTCCACGATCAGACGCTCAAGATCGCAGCAAGCCGGATTTCCAGGCGAATCTGGCTAGGTCCGAGTCAGCCCTACAAGCTGGTCCACAACCCCGAAGAAGCCATTCAGTCTTACCTGTTCACAGCTCTCGATAACCGCTACCTGTACCTCAAGGCTATCGTTGACGAGGAGACTGTTGGTAGAGGGGGGCGATGCGATATCAGGGTGCAGTGGCCTAATCCGGCCGGCCCTCATAATTACACCTCCGTCATGATTGAACTGAAGGTTCTCATTGAGGGGCGAGGCAATGCTGCCCATCGGCGGTGGATCTGGAAGGGCATCAAGCAGGCCAATAGGTACCGCAGGGTGGATACCGCCGGTGTATTTGCGTGCATCTTCGACGGGCGAAAGGATCAGTCTGATCAGATGCCTGGCTTCAAGCCTCATGCGGAGCGACTGAACGTCAACCTGCGCTGGTATCAGATGGACCCTCCGCTGGATAAAGCCTGGGATGACGAGGTACCGGACCTGACGATTGCAGCTGCGTCGAACAGTGACAGCGTTGCGGATGCCACAGGAGACCCTCCAGAGGCGCAAGATGAAGATCTTTCCTTTGCGAGCTCCTCGGAGTCCTCCGCCTCATAGCCATTGCTTGCTAGGCCGTTCTAGGGCCCCTCACGACCTGGCTCGGGCATTGACCAGGCGATTCGCCATTCCGCCGACTCCATTTAGAGAGCTCAGGTATGCAAAGTTCGATCAGCTTCCCAATTCTCGAACACTTCCACGTCCACGAGTACGGTCTCTACCCAGGTAAGCCAGATCGTCCCGGACTGCAGCTGACCTTCAGGCCTGGCCTGACGCTGGTTGTGGGTACCAATGGTTTGGGTAAGACCACCATGGCGACGCTGCTGTTCCGCATGCTCAGCGGTCCACATGACCTGTCACACCAGACGCTCAATGCAACCGAGCTCGGTGGGCAGTCTCTAGATGAGATCGCCTTGCCAGCCAGGCAGAAGGCAATGTTTGCGGACAGGGTGAGCGACCGTGCAGCAACCGCGCACGCGGAACTTCAGTTCCGATTGGGAGAGAGCCGAGTTTTGGTGAGGCGGGCGGTTAAGAATCTTTCGCTGATGGGCTTTTGGGTTGACGGAAAGCTGGTCGGGAACAAGGAGGCGGCGTACCAGGAGCACGTGGTGTCCTCTGCTGGCCTCTCTTCATTCGGCGACTGGTTGATGTTTCTGCGGCAGCTAGTGTTCTACTTCGAGGACCGAAGGTCGCTGGTATGGGACGCATCGGCGCAGCGGCAGGTCTTCCGTATGCTGTTCTTGCCACCTAAGGCCGCCAGGGAGTTGTACACGAAAGAGCGAGAAATCCTCAAGCTGGACAGTGGGATACGAAATGCCAATTCGGCTCTAGGTCGGCTTGAGGCGCGAGTTGATGAGGAGGAGCGGAGGAGGACCGAAAGTCAGGATGTCCTTAGCCAAGTCCGATCGCTACAGCCGTTGCAGGAGCGCGATCTGGAGAAGCAGGCCCAGCTTGTTTCGGAGGTCAACGACATTGACGAGTTCCGGCGTGGATTGCGGCGCCAACTGCTGGAAGCTGAGGACCGAGCCAGTCGCCTGCAGGAGCAGTTAGAGGACGGCCGGCTGCAGATCATTCACAGTCAGTTTCCTTCCAAGTCTGAGACTGCGAAGTACCTTTTGTCTTTGCTGATGCTGGACGGTAAGTGTGCCGTCTGCTCTGAGGAATCACCTGAATTTGCTGCCACGATCGAGTCGCGTGCAGAGCATTCAATGTGCGTGCTATGCGGTAGCCCGGCACACGTGGAAGGGCCGGAGACGGCCGCGCCCAGTTTTGAAAGCCTTGCCGAGACCAGGGATGCTTTGGAGCGTGCCAGGGTGCGCGCTGCGGAGCTGCAGACTGAGCTTCGAGCCGTGTCTGAGAGCTATGACAATCGTAGTTCATACATGCTGAAGCTCTCAGATGAGGTCAGTGCTCGGGACAAGCTGCTGACATCACTCATCAAGTCTCTCCCAACGGACGATGAGATGCAGCTCCAAGCAAAGAAGGAGCTCATTGGCCTGCGGCATGCGGTTGCTCAAGATAGAGCACGGCTTGAGAAGCTGACAAAGGAATTTGAGGCAACTGCGCAGAGTTTCGACAGGAGCGTGTTCCAGCGCGTGGAACAGATCAAGCAGGCCTTCAATAGGTACGCCAAGGACTTCCTTTTTGAAGATGTCGCACTGAAGTGGACCCCTCAAGTCCGCCAGGTCGGACAGCTGCAGACGATTGAAATGTCCACCTTCGACCTCGATATGGGCGGGACGGACTTCGGCGTCAGTCACCGCCGGGAGGGCCCTTCTGCCGTTTCTGAGAGCCAACGTGAGTTCATCGACCTTGCGTTCCGCATGGCGCTTATTGAAATCGCGGGTGAGGGGAAGGGCGGAAGCCTGGTCATTGATGCGCCTGAGTCCTCGCTGGATGCTGTGTTCGTGGAACGGGCTGCTGAGGTTCTGTGCCGATTCGGGCAGCCATCAAGCGCCAATCGTTTGTTGATCACTTCGAACCTGATTGATGGCCGCCTGCTGCCTGACTTGATCAGGCTTGGAGTGCCGCCGGCGGAGAAGCGAGATCGGTTGCTCAATTTGATGGACGTGGCAGTGCCCACTGCCGCGGTGAAGGCTGTGGGGGACAAGTACCGTAAGGAGTGGGAGAACATCCTTGTCCAGGGGCTCGGGCAATGACAACTTCCTATGGGAGCTTTGTGGATCCCAGACGTCGCCAGATCATTCTCATGGGTCTGATTGATGCAGTCGAGCGATCCGGCACGCGGCCAGTAGAAGCCAAACGCATGCACACGCTGTGGTACTTGGCCAACGCACTGGCGCCGGCTTGGGGACTGCCGCCGTTTGATGCTGCCGTGTTCAAGACAGACAAGCAGCCGTACTTCCCCGGCGTCCAGGCTGACATTGATAGTTTGGTGGGCATGGGGCTGCTGGTTGTCGCTGATTTGGCCACGACAGACGATGGTCTGCGCATCCAGGGTAGGTTCGTGGTCAATCGCGAGTTCTGCGATCGTGTCCTGTCCACGATGCGCCGCATTCCGGAAGACTCAAATCTTTTGGACTTCCTGGATGATGTAGTTCAGGCAACCAATCGCCTCTCAGACGTTGAGCAAGCGGTGGCGCTCACTCAGGACGCGACCTATGGCGATCCACGTGTGGACGCGGGCAACGTCGTGGATTTGGGGCGCTGGATCCGCCCAGACGCTACGACACCAACTGAGTACGTTCTGGCCAAGCTCCAGTCAGTTGCAGGCCGCAGGTTGAAGCCGGCAGAGCTGATGGAGCTGTACATGGATCACCTGGGCTGGAGGCTGCGCAATGGCAAGTGATGGTGGCCTGTGGTCTGACGATAGCTTGCTAGGGACTGTCAGTGCCTATACCGGTTCTGGCTACAACCAGGACCTGCCTGCGTTTACTCAGTTCTGCCATGAGGCTGCGAAGATCATTCGTCGTCGCCGTGCTTTGGCTGGTAAGCCCATGGCCGATGGACCTGTGATCTTCGTCTTAGAGGGCATCATCCCCGCTTCGGCGGGGGGCGGGGAAGTTCGTCACCTGTTTAACATGGGGGCGCAGAGTATTGAGGGTCGCTTATGGACCGGCGCGTCCCGGTTGGCCGTTGCAACGGGCCTGGATCTACCCCCGGGCACTGCGACGGACCGATTCAATTACGTTACACAGACCTTGGCAATGGGGGACTCGCCGGCGATCTACTACGACGCCTGTGAGAGCGAGCACCTGATGAGGGCCTTCCCAGAAGGCATGGGTAAGCCCAACGTGTACGACGATCTTTCGTTGAAGTCTGCTGACCTCTCTCTTGAGCATATCCGGGACATGCTCAAAGGCGCTCATGCGCGCCTTTTGGTCAGCCCTACAGCGTCGAACCTGGCCCGAAATCTCTGGGAGAACCAGCAAAAGACCATCCCCATCATGCATGCTGAGAAGGCCGTGCAAGATATCCTGCACGTCGCTCTCACCGCCCGGCTGGGCTTTGGTGCAATTGCCGTCAGGCAAGAGGGCACGTCGGAGATGGGGAGGTTCGACTTCCATCTTGAGGAGCAGGACCCGGTAGACCCCTCGGTTTGGACCCACCACGCAATCATCGAGCTGAAAGTGCTCAAGAGCTTTACATCGTCTGGCAAGCCCGTGGCAGCCAAGGAGAATCTTGAGGCGGTGACCAAGGGGGTGAAACAGGCCGTTGGCTACAGGCACGCTCACAAGTGCCGGCTTGCGGCGCTCTCATGCTATGACATGCGAAAGCCGCCAGATCCTGAGGCGGCGATCGCACATGAGGTCAGCAATGCTGCTACTTGGAACGTGGGGCTCTGGGCCTGGCCGTTGTACCCAACGGCCGACCGCGCGCGGGACGCCCTGGTGAACTAGCCCTTCTTGCGAAGGATCACTAGGCTTTCATCGAGCTCTTGCTTGCCGCCCTGTTGAGCAGACGATCGCATTGAGCGGAAAGGCTCAACCTTGACGACCTCAAAGCCTAAAGGAGCTGCGAGGTCAGCGAGGATGTTTGCAACCTGAATCCGAATGCCGGCATAGCGGCTATCGCCTACAACGGCCCAGATTTCACCACGATCGTTCAGGCGGCCGTGCAATGCAGCCATCACCTGAGCCATGTCATGGAAGTAGCCGCCAACCATCTCCGGGATCCACGGGGACCAGAGTTCTCCCTTTACGCGAGCCAAGCGACCAAGGGCCAGGTTCAGGCGACGAGAACCCTTAGGCGCGGGAGCAAACTCGCGCTTGATCTGCACATGGGAACAGAGAGTGGACATGCGCAGATCGCGATTGGCATCTTTCCCGCCAAGATAGCCGAGCATCCACAACTCCACGTTGTACACGTCGGTGTAGTCGAACGAGTTGGGGTACGGGGGTGAAAACACAGCCAAATCGGATTTCTTGCTGCCTGCGATCTGCTCAATGCAGGTGCCGCGGAGCACATGGTATCCACGATGACGGCGCATGCGATGAGCATGGATTTCTTTGATCGCGTGGCGGGTGCGTTCTTCAAACAGCTCGTCCACCAGCCTTGGCGGGATGTCTCGTTCCTGCCAATTGCTCCTGTAGCGGCGGCCCTTGCCATTGATCAGCACGTTGCTCACCGAAATCAGCATCCCGCCCAGCATTGCCTTGAACAGCCTGCGATGAGTTGGGCGGGCAAGTTGTTCGATCGCTTCCAAGTGGCAAGCAATGCGCTCGGCGACATTTCGGTTGAACACCCAGCGATCCTGGGACGCCGACTCGATGAACGTCGGGGGTACGTTCTTGAACCGAGCCAGTGATGCTCGCCGGCGGCTGCCCACAGCGGCGACCACGCGGCTGAGATCCAGTGCAAGATCATCAGCGTCGTAGCTGGATAGCTTGGCTTCGATCAAATCGGCTAGGTAGGGGTTGACCTCCACCGTCGTCGGTTCCACGCCCAGGAACTGGCAGGCAAGGGCGGTCGTCCCAGAACCTCCGAACGGATCCAGGCAGGAGCGAACTTCACGCGCGCTCTCATTGACTGCCCGGGCGATGACCTCAGGGGCGAAGGCCTCCTTGAAATGGTGCCAGCCCTGGAACGGCAGGCGCTGGGCGCCGGCATTTGAGCCGATGGACACGATCTTGCGGCCGCCGGTCCATTCCTCGAAGGAAACGCACAGATCGGGGTGACTCTGGGCGGACTGTGGAGCCAACTCCATCGGAACTCCATGCATGTTGGATTTGCCTAAAATTTGCATAAGAGGATGCAGATTTGCATACTCAGAGCATGGACAAAGTTACCGGTATCTCCGTGCTCAGGCAAGCTCTGGCCCTACCGGAAGTAAGCCGGTCAAGTGTCGGCAGGGCATTGGGAATCGACGCTTCCCAAGTATCCAGAATCGCTGCCGGTCGATTTGTGAAGCTAGAGGGCCACGCGCTCCGTGTATGCAAATATGCACAGGGGCTGATTGCTGGCTCCAACCCGGCCGGGTTAGAGCCCCAGTTGGCGTCCGATTCCAGGCTTCTAGAGCTGGCCGCAGCCAACCCGCAAGCAGCTAAGGCGGTTTCCGATCTCATCGATGCTTTGCTCGCCGCCGGCCCGGCCCGGCCCCGCTGCCGGCGGCCGGCTCGCATGGCCGGTTGGCATGAGCACCGGGAGTGCTGACTTCCGTGGGGGACTGTCTCGGATCTAGCTTCCCGCCGGTTTGGTTAGGGGAAGAGATCGCGAACGCGTACGAATGGGCGACCAGTCTCCACTGCGTGTCGGTCTTTGAGCGCGATCACATCGGCAAGATCGAGTCGGCGCTCTAGGGCCTCGTAAAGATCGAGACCTTCTACGCAGATTACTTGGTGTCCTCGTCCAAAGGCTTCCAGGCCTACGTCCGTAAAGCCGGAGTTGCTGATAAAGACACCTCTGCTCCAAGCAGCCTTGTCTCTCACCTTGCCGGCAAACGCTCGCAGATCAGCCGCATCGGTCTTGCTGTTCTGCCACTTCGCCTCGACGAGGTACGTGTGGTGGTGAAGTAAAAAGCTCCCATCGATCTGCTCTCCTGTATTGCGGAAGCCGCTGCGAGGGGCCAGGCCAAAGGCCGCAAAAGCTTTAGAAAGAAACTGCTCAAATGCATACCCCCGCGCCTGTGGCTCAAGGCTTGAGAGCGCTATCAGATCGCGCTGAAGATCCACGTAGACCGCCTCTTCCACAAGGCGTGGGGCAGCTGCTGCCGCAGCCGTTGGTGGGGAAGCCGACGGCAGACTATCCAGAAAGGCAAGGGAGTGAAGTTCGGGAATTTTGAAGCTCACGCCAAGAAGGAGTCGATTCAAGTCAACAATCTCTTCCCGTGTAAGCGGAGTGGAACTCCTGCCTCTCCAAGTTATGGATTGAAGGACTACCTCCTGAATCAGCGAACAGAACTTGCCACGCCGATTCTCGAGGGTCCACACCAGTAGTGCGACTATGCCAGGCTCTTTGCTCGGCTTTCCTTGAGGCCAAGCCTCTGGAATGCCTACCTGTGCAGCGGCCAGTGGAAAGGAGGTGCTGCCGTTCCCGCTGGCGGGAAGGAAGTCGTACAAGAGCTTTGCAAGAGCGGCGACAGCGACCCGCTCGCCGAGACTAAGTGCCATGGCGCCTCCAGTGGAACAGCGAGGCTGGCATGATGCCATGGGACGTAGTCAGCTGCGGTCCGCCCTGCCAAGCGCTCCAGAGTCCGTGGCGTCCCGATTACAGGGGCTACTGCTTCGGCCGTTCCAACCCGTCTGGGAGGTTGGGGTGCCAGGGACTTGAGGGCCTGGGTGATCTGCTCCCCAGGATCATGTATGCGTGTTCTGGGTACGAGGACCGTCAGCGACCTTCGATCTGTTTCTGAAGGCGCGATACTGCCCACGATATGTCCATCGCCACCTCCGACAGCCCCAGTGGCCAAAGCTTAGGGCCGGCGTTTGTACGCATATGGAAGTGGGACGATGCCTGCAAGACGGGGGTGGAGAACCACGTTCGTTCTGCATTAGTTGGCACTTTCCTCCTGACATCCATACGGCCACTCTTGGCATACGCCTTCAACTGCTTCTTCAGAGCGACGATTCGTTCCCTGAAAGGATCGATCTCCCACTCGGATGCGCCAACAAGTCTGCGGCCTGCCGAGGTGATGGCGGCGATTTCATCCTGAATTCGAACCAGCTCAGCCAAGATCGCCGTGAGCTCTTCAGCGTCCCGATTTTGCAGGTGACTCATAGGCGACTCCTGATCAAGTTCTTCTCCGGTAATCCGGCGGCTCCATCGTCATGCGCGATATCTCGAGGCCGCGTGGTGCTACTGGTCCAGATTAGCCCAAGAGGTGATCTAACTGATGCTGCGGCGGATGGTGCTGGCCCAAGGCCTGCCGGAGAGGCTACGTACCAACAGCGCCAAGGACGTCTGTGGCAGAAGTGCTCAGGCCGGCTACTGAAAGTGGGAGAGGTCGCGGACCAGTCAGTGAGTTCGTTCAGTTGGCCCAGCCACGATGGCGCAATGCTTCACGACTGGTGCGAACGGTGCTTTGGGTTAGGGCAGTGACGGCGGTGGGCTGCAAAAAAGGACGCCAGGGCTCAAGTACCGGTACCGGCGGTCCATTCTTTGGATGTTGCCTGCCCCTCAATCTTCACATCGAGTTGACGTGCGTAGGGGTCTCGAGTGCTTGCGAAGTCCATTGATGTGGGCTCGTCCAATGTGAAAATGAACGCATTCACAGTTTGCGCCAATCAGCTGAATTCGGCGTTGGGGGCTGTTGACACCGCCCGCGGCGTGTTGGTAAATTGCGCGCAATGCCAATGCAGCAGTAGTTGCACTTCGGCAGCTTCACGTCAGCCCGAAACATACATATGTGCTGAGTGAGGACTGTAGACCGCCAATGAGCTTTCCGATCATTTAACGGGTCATCGGATAAGACGACGGTCGACCAGTAGCGAGACCTGGGTAGGGGAAGAACAGCGAGTCGCATCTGCGAGCGCGTCTTCCCATCTTCTCCCCTAGTGAGGTCTCGTATGTCTGAAGAAATCAAGCTGCAGATTGCCCGAACTCTGATGAGCGAGTTGCTCGCGTCTGGCCCCATGAAGGCTGCGACGCTGAAGATTCGGATGCTGAAGGACTTCGAAGCGCGTGCGGACGAGCCGTTCGACGTCGCCTTCCGAAAATACCCCAAATTTTCTGCCTTCCTGGTCGCCAACAGCGACTTGCTGGAAGTCAATCGCCCTGCGCCCGGCACGGGAAATGACATCTTGGTAGGGCTGCGTGCGGGCTGTAGTGACGCATCGTCATCGCCGGTGAAGAGTAGTTCGAAATCTACCGGCTCCATGTGGCGCCGCCCGGAGGTCTTTCTTCCCGACCATTTGTGGAAGGCGTTCACCACCTCCATGAGCGACTCGGCCAACGTCTTTAATCGCGATAGCAGCGAGTTGAAGGTGGTTGGCAAGTCCGCCGTCTCCACGCTTGGTCGTGGTTGGCTGGAGATTGAGCCGGTGACCAGCGCAGACCAGTTGAGCTGGATTGCCCAGTTCGCCGACAACGATCAGCTGCCTGCAGACCTGCGCAGCAATTTGCGTCGCATTGCGGGGGAGTCCGGTCACTCCGGGCAGACCAATTACCGCGTCGATCGCGAGGCGGGTGACTACAAGGAGCTGTGGCGAAATTTCCGTGCCAACAGCGTCTTCTCTCACGTGCAGCGTTGGTGTGACAAGTGGGATGTTGATCCGTCCAAATTGCTTGTCCCGGTTAGTGCCAAGTCCCAGAGCAGCCTACAGTCGCCGGCGGAAGCGCTGCGTAATGCGCTGATCCATGCGATCTCCAGTGCGTCGCACGACGAGCTCAGGCAGATCCAAATCCCCTCAACCCTCCTTCTGAATGCCCGTCGCCACGCCGATGCAAGGTAACGTCCACTATGCAAGCGCCAATCGCGCAGGTGGCCGTCATCGTGGGGCACCCTGAAACTACGAAGCAGAGCATCGAGCGCCACTATGGCGGTACGGTGACTATCAAGCACATCCCTAGCAAGGTAGCAGGCCGAGCAGTACTCGCCGTGCCGTACGAGGTCGCATGCAGTTCCCTGGATAAGCATGTTGACGCTGTCGGCTATGAGAATGCGATTGTTATCGTGCTGCCATACGCACAGAAGTCCAACGTATTGGAGACCCAGCTGCAGGCAATGGAAGAAATGGGCACCCGTGTTGTCCGAGTGCGTCCGAATGAAGCCGACTGGCCGAAGTTGAAGCCGCCTAACGGAGGCAATGACTTCGTCACTGATCTTTCCAAAGCAGTCTGTGAGTGCATTGACCATCACCTTCCTCAGCCAGCAGCTGTGACCGACAAGCTGGAAGCAGTGAAGGAAGAGCTGCTGCGCGGGCTGATGTCGCACTCAAAGATGGGTGAGAACAACCATTCTCACGAGGACGACTTCTGGAAGCAGCGAGCTGTTGGACTGACCGCAGGTCAGAAGAGTCGGGTACTCCGGGAATTGCTTGATGACGGCTTGGTTGCTCGGAAAAAGAACAAGTCCGCGGGTGGCACCGGCTCGGTATTCTGGGTGGCGGATGTGCCCGCGACGTGTAAACGGTATCCCGCCCTGTCCAAGTACGTCGAGGGCCGGTAGCCTGACAGAGCAATGGTGCTACGACATTGGTCGTGGCATTTTTTTTGGGGTGGATTGGCGAGCAGCAGCTGTGGCGGTTCACTGAACTGCTTAGCACTCGCAGCCGCGTCCGCTTCTCGCCGGAAGCAGCCATTTGGGCGGCCTGCAGCTGGCCCGATGGTAACGCCCGCCTTCGATCCATACCGGCCATTGGTGCTGCCGCCGGGCTTAGCGTTGAGTATGGTTATACGCTGGATTGTTCGCCGGACCCAGTCGATTTAATATCGAGCTGTATCAAGGGGGAAGCCCGCAATATAGCGCTTTGTGGGTACGTCGTATAGCCGGGCCTCTGAGCCCGCCTTTTAGGTGGTTAGGTAGACAGGAGGGTACATATGGACGTTGAAATTATTTCAGTGCACGGACAGGGCGACTTTGATTCAGAGTATGTATTGCTTCAAGTCACCGCTGACTGTGATGTTGGCAAGTATCAGCTGTGTGACACCACATATACCGATGATGACAAGGTTTCAAACAAGCTCAGGCATACATACTGGTTTCCGGATAAAGCTGTAAAGAAAGGAGATCTCGTTTCTTTATGGACAAAGAGTGGAAAGAACATGACCGACAAAAACAATTCCGGAGCCACAATCCACCGTTTTTATTGGGGCCTTGGAAAGGCGGTCTGGAACAATGATGGTGATTGCGCCGTCTTGCAACAATTGACGACCTGGCAGCTCTTCAAGGCCAACGGCTGACTGCCTAACAATTCATCCAAGCCGATCTTCCTGTGCGAGTCGGCTTCATTCCGGAGTCGCGACCGTCCGCTCCAGGCCGGTAGCGGCCGATGGACCGACATGGCAGCATCCGACCCTAAGCGGGCGCGAAGTGGCGGCACAGTCCTAGAATAGCTCCAAAAAACGGGCACTGACCCGAGGAAGGGTGGTCTGGGGGAACTGCGCACTGCGGTTATGGCGTGGGATCCATGTATTCCGGTGGACGGTTTGCCGTTGGCTGGAGTAAGAATTGTGACTTTGGGGAGGGACGATGATTCGTAGTGTGGCCGAGCTGCTCAAACCTTTCGTGGATGAGGAGCGAAAGAAGCTAGATGCCTATGCCCTGAAGCATGGGCCGACAATTGGCGCAATGTATGAAGGGCTTACTAAAGAACTTCTGCAAAAAGCAATTCCGGAATCATTCGGGCTGCAAGTCGTATCTGGATTCATTCATCACGGAGAGACGACTAGCGGTGAGATTGACTGCATGCTCGTGAGTGGGGCTGGCGAGCAGGTCCCGTACACTAGTAAGTTCAAGTGGCCGATACAAGACGTTATTGCCGTCCTGGAGGTCAAAAAGACCATCTCCGCAGACGAGCTATCGGACAGCTATGACCACTTACGCCAAGTGTCGAGAATGTACGGGGATTATTTGCAAAGCTGTAATGGAGGTGGCGGAAAGGTAGACATAAGCTGGGTGTATCGAGTATTCAGTCAAGTGACAGGGAGGAGAGTGTCCGACTACTCAGAAGTTGAAAAGCTGCCCTTTGATCTTGAGATGATCTTCCATACATTGGTCAGTGAATTTCTGGAGCCGGTCCGAATCGTTGTCGGGCATCATGGTTGGAAGAAGGAAGGGACTCTGCGAGAGCATATTTACAAGTTGCTTGAGAGCAGGAAGGACAATCCGCAGGGCATGGGAGCTGGTAGTTTCCCTCAGCTGATTATTGGTGGTGAGTATTCTATCGTTAAGGCAAATGGATTTCCGTACGCGCCAGGCCTGCAGGATGGCATGTGGCCATTTCTCTTGTCCTCTAGTCACAATCCAGTGCGAATCCTGCTCGAACTTGTGTTCACTAAGTTGGACATCAAGTTCGGCACGAACCTTGCTGAAGATGACTCACTAGAAAGAGAATCCATGTCTGTCTGCCTTTGTGCGAGGGCAGTGCAGAAGGACGGAAAATCTGGGTGGGAGTATATGTTTTACCCCCTCAGAGAAAAAAAGCTAAGGGAGCGTGGGTCGAGCTATGAGTGGGCGCCAGTTGCAATTTCTGACGCCCAGCATGCAGCTTTCATGAGGTTGTGTAGTGACGGGCATATCGAGTTGGATGATGCCGACTTCAGGGACTTTTTTCATCGGGAAGACGGTGGTATTGACCGGTTCATTGAGTCTTTGGTTAAGACTCAGCTCGTTGCCATTCAAGGCAACAAACTAGTATTGACCACCATCTCCTGCCAGGTCGTTGTCACGCCAGACGGGATTTTTGCTGGTGAAAACCATGATGGTCAGCTTTCAGCGTGGATAGGTGAGCAATTGCAGGCTCTCAGTGCGAAGAAGAGGGGCGGATGAAGCTGAGAGGCGAGCAGCCGTCCCCTTACTAGTCGCCTTGATTTGCTGCCTATGGACTCGTGATATGCGTTGACGCGCGTCCGGAAAGATTGAGCCGGGAAGCCTTGCCAAAACGTAAGACGTCCGCTTGTGGCCGAAAGCGGACGTCGATTGCGAGTGGCGCATTGCGCCTGGGGGCGAATAGTCTTGATCCGGACCTATATAGATGGCTTAGAGCCCCTCAATGGCGATCGTTGGCTATTGCAGTAGCACCAGGCGAGCCATTAATACGTTCGTGCACGGGTTGTAACAGACAAATTTGACCGTAACCGGTACGCGTTACGGTTAAATATCGACGTTACGGTCCTGCTCACCTGCTCACCTGCTCCGCGAGCGCGGCGGTTAGCAGGACGGTACGCCGCCACGGCGCTAGAGGCCGTAGCGGCGTCAGCGCTCCGAACTTCCTGATGAGCCTGCGCGAGCGCGATTCGCCTCCACAGGTGCCCCTTTGCGTTGTTGAGCGGCCTTAAAGTTCCTATATATCAACGAGATGCGGGTCTGCAGTTGTTGGGGGATTCAATCTCAATAGTCTCGAAATTAAATGTGGAGTCTCGCTTTTGCGTGGAAATGACAGCCACCGCCCACCAAGGCCGCCGCACTTGCGCTGTGGTGGGGTGCGCGAAACGGCCGTTGCCGCCAGCGCCTCGGGTCCAGCCCTTCACCACTGACCGAGGCAATCGCTGCCAGCTGCAGCGCTTCGTCCTGCTCGGTGTCCGGCAGCAGGCTGGGCAGGCGCGAGGCCAGCAGGGTCTTGCCGCAGCCGGGGCTGCCGATCAGCAGCAGATGATGACCGCCGGCGGCGGCCACTTCCAATGCGCGCCGTGCGTGTGCCTGCCCGCGCACGTCGGCCAGGTCGGGAAGGGGCAGTGGCGTGGTGTCCACCCGCTGCACCGGCGGCAGCAGGCGCGGGTTGCCCAGCCCGGCGCAGCATTCCAGCAGCGTGCGGGCCACGCGCACGTCGGCGTGCTCGGCCAGGGCGGCCTCGGCGGCATTGCCCGGCGGCACCACCAGGATGCGCCCGGCCTCGGCGGCAGCAATCGCGGCGGGCAGCGCGCCGCTGACCGGACGCAGCTCGCCGGTCAGGCCGAGCTCGCCGAGAAACTCGTAACCCAGCAGCGATTTCGGTTCGACCTGGCCGCTGGCGGCGAGGATGCCCAGCGCGATGGCAAGGTCGTAGCGCCCGCCTTCCTTGGGCAGGTCGGCCGGGGCGAGGTTCAGGGTGATGCGCCGCTGCGGGAAATCGAAGCGCGCGCAGAGCAGGGCGGCACGCACGCGCTCACGTGACTCGCGCACGCTGGCTTCGGCCAGCCCGACGATCTGGGTGACCGGCAGGCCGCCGGACAGATGCACTTCCACCCGCACCAATGGGGCATCGACCCCGGCACGGGCACGGCTGTAGACCAGCGCCAGGCTCATGTGTGGTTCCTGCAGAGGATGGCCTGATGGTGCAGTCCACGGACGGCAGGCGGCCATCGGGGTTTGCAGGTGCGCCGTCTAGGGTTTTTCCGGGCAGTCGTCCGCTTCAGGGTAAAGTTGCAGCAGCTCGGGCTGGAAGCCATGCCGCTGCTGTTGCGGACGTGCCCGACCACGATTGGCAAGGAGCCGGAATGCGGGTCAAGGCGATTGCGATGGGCTGGGTACTCGTGGGCCTGTCCGGTGCGGGCAACCTCGCTGCTGCCACCACGACCATCAACGAACCTGCGCGCGACACCACTGCTGAGCTGCTGCAGGGCATTCCACCGGCCGAGCAGGCCTCGTCCGCTTCCGCCTATCGCTATGTGCGCCACTGCCTTGCCAGGCGCCAGTTCGAATCGTTCCTGGGAAGCGATGGAATCGATCCCGATGCAACGTCATCCCTGCGGATGCGGGCGGCGGGGATGTCGGAGCCGCTGCGCGCGCGTTTTCTTGAGAACGTGCGCATGCTCGATGCGCGCCGTGCAGCCTGCGCGCCTTGGGAGCAGAGCGTGGCGCCTGACAAGGCGGCACTGCAGGTGTACCTGCTGGCGTTGGACAATGCAGCGGCCGGTGACGCGCGTGCCGCTGCCTGCTTCGTCGCATTGCCTTGGGCGGAACCCGCGCAGGGAACGCCGGACCACGCGCGGTTTGCAGGCGCCTACACCGCGCAGGCCCGCATGCTGATCGACGCGGGCATTGCCAGGGGCAGCTGGTTGATGGTGCGCGCCGCTGCCGGCCGACTCGACGCACACCCGCATGCGACGATGACGCTGCCGCTCGAGCCTGCACTGGCCTACCGAATTTCCAGGCTCATGCAGATGGGAATCGAAGATCCCGCTCTTTCCGGTACATTTGCTGCGGATGCGCGTCGCTACGCCTCCAGATTATCGCCTGCGGTGCTGGAGGTTCTGGAGAAGGACGTGCAGTCCCAGTTCTCGTCGGTATTTGCCGGCCGAGGCGGCGATTGGGATTCGTTTACCCGGCTGTGCGACTGAGCACAGGGCGGACATCGCGCGCCGTTGGGGAAGGGAGAAATTTTTTTATGGCATGGCCACGAGGACGCATTTGCCTGGGTGTCACCGCAACCGCGGCCCGGCGCTGCATGCTGCTGGGACTGGCGGTGTTGCAGGCGTCCTGCGCAACCCCCTTCCAGCGTCCGCCGGCGGAAAAATTCCGGCTGGATATAGTCGATAACGCTGACGCGCGCCGATTCGAGATCACGTTGACCTCCCTGGACACGCGCGCGATGTGCGTCTCTGCCGAGAACTGGCCAGATGACATCGGCGGTTTTGTTGTGTCGCAGGAATCGACCTACCTGCAGGTCGAAGCACAGGCGCTGGCGCCGAGCGGCAGTTTCTCCAGCGTGTATTGCCCCGGCGGCTGCGGTGAGCATCGCATTGCCCCCAATGCGACGCTGCGGCGCACGATCAACTATGCAACGTTCGGCGATGCCGCAATGATTGCTGCATCGCCGTCGAAGGTGCTGCACTTCGTGGCAACGCCGTACTACTGCCGTTGAGCGTGGCCCAGCTCAGGGGAGCAGGTCAGCGCTTTACCGGCTGGTCCCAGTAACAGACCGCCATCGCCGGGCCATAGCGCGCGACCAGCGCATCCACTGCCTCCTGGCTGCGCGGGCCCTCGTTGCTCGCCACGGGTGCGCCGATGCCTGCCAGCACGGCATCTGAAAGCTGGATCAATGAGATCGTGCGGTCTGCGGGGCAGTGGTGCATGAGGTTGGCGTCGGGCTCGTTGAGCCGGTCCATCCACTCGAACAACGGCGGATACACCGCGGCGCGGCGCAGGAACCGGCCCTGGCGTTCGATGCTGGCCTGCAGGCGTTGCCGGCCTTCGGCGGTGAGGTCGGGCAGTTTCGTCATGCGTGGCACCACGCCGCCATGGAACAGCACGACGCTGTCGGGCATGACGTGGCGCGTGGGTGCGGCCAGGAACAGATAGTTGGCGCAGGACGACACGCACAACTGGTACGCGTGGACACTGGCCTTGCGGTCGAGGATGGCATCGCCGATGTCCATGCCCAGTTCCACGTCGCCGCCCATCGAGCGCACGATCACCTGTGGCGTGACGCCTGCAGGGATGGCCGACATCTGCGTGAGGAACGCATCGCGGCTTTCCTTGGTCAGGCTGCTGGTGAAGTCGGCACAGAGCGTATCCGGCGCGACGGTGCGGACCTCGGCCGGTGCGCTGGAGGGGCGCTCCTTCATCCAGGCCACGCAGCGTTCGGTGGCTGCCGGGTCCAGGCCGTCGGCGGCCAGCGTAGTGCCGGGCAGGGCCAGTGCGAACAGCAGAGCAGAATGTCGAAGCATGATCGTGACTCCTGTCGGGATCGAGGGGCGTCCGTTGCCCGGCGTGGACAGCTCAGGCCTCGGGGGGGCGACTCTGTTCCAACTCACGCACAGCCGCTTCCAGCGCATCCAGCTTCTCGCGCGTATTCAGCAACACTGCACGCTGCACTTCAAATTCCTCGCGCGTCACCAGGTCCAGCTTGGCCAGGCCGGCCTGCAGCGCGGTCTTGAAGGTGGCCTGCAGTTCCTCGCGCGATTCGCGCAGGCCCGGCGGGACCAGGTCGCTCAGGCGGCGGGCGAGGTCATCGAGGTGGTTCAGGTCGATCATGGGGGACTCCGTGGCCTGGCAGGCCGTTCGCGCATAAGGATACTGCCGGCCCGCGCGGCCGCACAGGCGGCGGCGGTTTCGCGCCGGGTGCGTTCAGGCGCTATCCTCCACGCCGGAATACAGGAGATCGACGATGAAGATGGTCATGGCGGTGATCAAGCCGTTCAAGCTCGACGACGTGCGCGAAGCGCTGGCCGAGCGTGGGGTTACCGGTATCACGGTGACCGAGGTGAAGGGCTTTGGCCGGCAGAAGGGCCATACCGAGCTGTACCGTGGCGCCGAGTACGTGGTCGACTTCCTGCCGAAGGTGAAGCTGGAAGTGGCGGTGACCGATGACCAGGTGGAACTGGTGGTCGAGGCGATCGTGAAGGCGGCGGGCACCGGCAAGATCGGCGACGGCAAGGTGTTCGTGTACGACCTGGGCAGCGTGGTGCGTATTCGTACCGGCGAGCTGGACGCGGACGCGCTGTAAGCGCGCCGCGTGGCGTCTGGACGCGGCTGGGTAGAGTCGACCGTTGGTCGACTACCGCGCGCAGCGCGGGCATTTCGGGTGCGGATGGAAGGGCAGTCGACCAACGGTCGACTCTACCGCTTCGCCCACTTGTAGAACCGCTTCCAGCCCTGGCGCACGGCGGCGACCCAGCCCGGGTCGGCCACCAGCGCGGCCTGCGCGGCGCTCGGCGCCTGGCCGGTCACGCGCTGGCGGATCTTCAGCAGGTTCTTCATGTCACTGCGGCGCATCTGCCGGCTCAGCGGGTTGCGGCGCAGCCAGCGCGGGGCGCGCCAGGCCGAAGTGAAATCCAGCAGCACCGGCACGCCGCCGCTCACCACCACGTTGGTGCCGTGCAGATCGTTGTGGGTGATGCCGGCCGCGTGCAGGCGGCTGAGTGCGTGCTGCAGCTGGTCGAACACTTCATTGCCCACCGCCTGCGCGGTGCTGAGCGTCTGGCCCGGAATGAATTCCATGCCCAGGGCGAGGCCGCCGAGGGTGCCAAGCAGGGCCGGGGCATGCTTCCAGCCACCCAGGCGCTGCAGGATGCGCGCTTCGCGGCGCACCATCAGGCGGGCGATCAGCGAAACCGGGGTGCCGCGGTAGCGCGAGTAGTCCTTCACCACCGCCGGACGGCCGTCCAGGCAGGTGCGGTAGACATCGGGGGCGAGGAAGCGATCACCGCGCTTGAGCAGCAGCGGGGCCACGGCATCATCGCCGCAGGACGGGGAGGGGGAAACAGAGGAAGTCATGGCGGGGTCTCGGACGACGACCCGGTGGGTGGCGCTGCAGCGTCAAGCGAACCGGTACGACTGGAGGGGAGGTAGCTAAACTTTCGTTAAGTGAATTTTAGTACCGCCGAGTTCGCTAATCCACGCTTTGTCGGAGAAATGTCGGGGCCGTGGCTGGAACAGTTCGTCGCGCCTGATCGGACAATTTCGTCTCACTTGGCGCTTCGGGCCTTTTCAATCAATGGCTTGCCAGCAAACTGGTCTGCAATGCGCCGCACGAACGGCAGCAGTACGTCGCGCAGCTGGTCCAGGCCGGGCTGCTCGATGGGGAAGTGGCCGCATTCGTCCAGCAGGACCCGCTGCTTGGGCGCGGCCAGCCGCTGGAAGAAGCGGTCGCTGATCGCCACCGGAGTCCAGTCGTCGCAGGCCGGGTGCAGCATCAGCACCGGGCAGCGCTGGAACTGCTCGGGTTCCAGCGCCGGGGCGGTGTTGAACAGCGAGGCCAGCAGGCCCAGCGGCACGCGGTTGCCGCCGCCCAGCGGGTCGGCGCAGACCAGCGCGGTCAGGGCCGGGTCGCGCGACATGCGCTGCATGTGGGTGAACCAGCGCACCGGCACGCGCAGGCCGCGGGTGAGGCGGCTGGTAGGGCGCAGCGTGGGCAGCAGGGCGCGCATCCACGGCTGGCGTACCAGGGCGGCCTGCACGTCGGGGTCGCGCGGGTCAGCCAGGGTGGTGGCCACCAGACCCTGCACCCACGGCGATTCGGCCGCCACCAGATAGGCCAGGTAACCGCCGATGCTGGCACCCAGCAGCACGATCGCGCGCGGCCGGCGCTTGTACTCGGCCTCGATGAGGGCCAGCAGGGACTGCTTCCACGCGCCGTAGTCGATCACTTGCCAGGCCGCTGGGCTCAAGCCGTAGCCGGGCAGGTCCGGTGCCAGCACTTCATGGCCGGCGTCGGCCAGGCCGGCCGCCAGCGGGGCGAACATGCGGCCATATCCGCCGGCGCCATGCACCAGCACCACGGTCGCGTCGGCATCGGTCGGGCCGTGGCGGTCCAGGCGCAGGGTGCCCCCAGCCCAATGGAAGGCCTCGCTGCGTGGCGTGGCTGCTGGCTGGCCCGGGAAGAACGCCGCATAGCGGGCGCTGAGGGCGGGGTAGGGGGTGTGGTCGCAGGCGGGCATCCGTGCCAGTTTAGGCCGGTTGTTCAGCTACGTGATGCTGAACAGGGTGCTTGGGTAGCTTGACCCGGGGGCATTGGCTGCCGACCATAAGCTGTTAACCCGCGACATCGGCGGCCGCCCCCACCCGGCACGTCACCGTCCCCTGCCGCGTCCCCACCTGGTGCAGGCCGCGCGGCCGCATCGTTCGTTTCCCTGTCCGGCGCCCGCTGGAGGAAAGTGCTTTGATCATCAAGATTGTCCTGGCAGCGCTGTTCGTGGCCTGCGTGCTGTACATCCATTACCGCGGCAAGGTCCGCGCGCGCTGGTCGCGCCAGTTGCTGGACCACTCCAGCTTCATGGCCCCGATCAACGTGATCATGTACCTGTTCTCGAAGGTGCCCACCACGCCGTTCCTGGACCCGGGCAAGGAGCTCCCGCAGCTGGAGCCGCTGCGGCAGAACTGGCAGGTGATCCGCGACGAAGCGCTGGCCCTGCGTGACGCGCAGAAGATCGCCGCGTCCAGCAGCTACAACGATGCCGGCTTCAATTCGTTCTTCCGCCGTGGCTGGAAGCGCTTCTACCTGAAGTGGTACGGCCCGTCGCACCCGTCGGCCAAGGCCATGTGCCCGAAGACCGTGGCGCTGATCGAATCGATTCCCGATGTGCGCGCAGCGATGTTCGCGCAGCTGCCGCCGGGCAGTGAACTGCGCCCGCACCGCGATCCGTTCGCCGGTTCGCTGCGCCTGCACCTGGGCCTGAGCACGCCCAACGACGATGGCTGCTACATCGTGGTGGACGGGGTGAAGAAGAGCTGGCGCGATGGCGAGTGGATGATGTTCGACGAGACCTACATCCACCACGCGCACAACGAGACCGACCAGGATCGCGTGATCCTGTTCTGCGATATCGCCCGCCCGCTGCGCTTCGGCCTGCCGGGCCTGTTCAACCGCGCGGTGGCGTCCACGCTGCTGGCCGGCGGTGCCTCGCCGAACCTGCCGGGTGACCCGACCGGTGGCGTCAACAAGGCCTTCGGTGGCGTGTACAAGGTGCGCCTGAAGGCCAAGGCGCTGCGCGAGCGCAGCGTGGTGGCCTACCAGGTCATCAAGTGGGGCCTGGTGGTGGCGGTGATTGCCGGTATCTGGGCGATCTGAATTGTAGAGCCGAGCCTATGCTCGGCTGGATTCCGGGTAGAGGCAGCCGAGCATGGGCTCGGCTCTACAGAAAGAAAAAACCCGCGCTGTCGGTAGGTGCCGACCGTTGGTCGGCACGCCTTGCCATCAGCCCTTGAGGGCTGATGCCACGAACGGCGGGGTCACCAGCACGCCGGTGTGCAGCGCGGCGGTGTAGTACAGGGTGTTGAAGGTCTTGGCAGCCGAGTCGGCCTGGCGGAAGTCGAAACCGCTCTCGCCCTTGCGCGCCATGGTCACGCTCCACCAGCCGGTGGGGTAGCACGGCTGCGGGAACGGCAGGGTCTTGAACGAGCCGAAGCCGGCCTTGCCCATCTCGGTGCGCATCTCGTTGATCAGCTCCAGCTGCATCAGCGGCGATTCGGACTGCTGCACCAGGATGCCGTCGTCCTTCAGGGCCTTGAAGCAGCTCTCGTAGAAGGCCTTGTTGAACAGGCCTTCGCCGGGGCCGACCGGGTCGGTCGAATCGACGATCACCACGTCCACGCTGCCGGCCGGGCAGTTGGCCATGTAGACCACGCCGTCGTCGAACAGCAGCTCGGCGCGGGCGTCATCGTTGGAATCGCACAGCTCCGGGAAGTGCTTGCGCGCCATCACGGTGACCTGCTCGTCGATATCGCACTGGGTCACGCTCTCCACGCCCTTGTGCTTGAGCACTTCGCGCAGGGTGCCGCAGTCGCCACCACCGATGATGACCACGCGCTTGGGCGCGGCGTGGGTGAACAGCACCGGGTGGCTGATCATCTCGTGGTAGAAGAAGTTGTCCTTGCTGGTCAGCATGATGGCCCCGTCGATGGTCATCAGGTTGCCCCAGTCGGTGGTCTGGAAGATCTCGATCTTCTGGAACGGCGACTGCACCTCGTCCAGCTTGCCGGTGATGCGGAAGCCGATGGCCGAGCCAGTGCGTTCGAAGTGTTCGATGTACCAGTTGCTGCTGTCAGTCATTGGATTACGGTCCTGTTCGGAGGGTTGAAGCCGGGCTGGCGGGCGGGGCCGCGTGGCACAGATGCCACATCCGGACGGATCGGCCCGTTCAGGTTCAGACCTGCCACGGGCGCGGGCGCGCATGATAACGAACCTGTGGGCATATAGGCGTTATCATGCCCCCCCTTTTATTGCCAACAAGGCCGACTGCAATGACCGATTGGTCCCTCGACCAAGCCCGCAAGACCTACTCGATCCCGCATTGGGCGGATGGTTATTTCGATGTGGATCAGGCCGGGCACATGGTAGTGAGACCGACCGGGGCAGATGGCCCGGTGGTGTCGCTGCCCAAGGTGGTGGACGCTGCACGTGCCGGCGGCGCCAAGCTGCCGCTGCTGGTGCGCTTCCCGGACATCCTCGGCCAGCGCCTGGGCAAGCTGCAGGCGGCGTTCGCCCAGGCCCAGCAGGACTGGGAGTACCCGGGCGGCTACACCGCCGTGTACCCGATCAAGGTGAACCAGCACCGCGGCGTGGCCGGCACCCTGGCCAGCCACCACGGTGAAGGCTTCGGCCTGGAAGCAGGCAGCAAGCCGGAGCTGATGGCCGTGCTGGCCCTGTCGCGCCCGGGTGGCCTGATCGTCTGCAACGGCTACAAGGACCGCGAGTACATCCGCCTGGCCCTGATCGGCCGCAAGCTGGGCCTGCAGACCTTCATCGTCATCGAGAAGCCGTCCGAGCTGAAGCTGGTGCTGGAGGAATCCAAGGCACTGGACGTGAAGCCGGGCCTGGGCGTGCGCATGCGCCTGGCCTCGCTGGGCGCCGGCAAGTGGCAGAACAGCGGTGGCGACAAGGCCAAGTTCGGCCTGTCCCCGCGCCAGCTGCTGGATCTGTGGAAGTCGCTGCGCGATACCGAATACGCCCACTGCCTGAACCTGCTGCACTTCCACATGGGGTCGCAGATCTCCAACGTGCGCGACATCGCCAACGGCATGCGCGAAGCCACCCGCTATTTCGTCGAGCTGTCACAGCTGGGCGCGAAGATCACCCACGTGGACGTGGGCGGCGGCCTGGGCGTGGATTACGAAGGCACCCGTTCGCGCAGCTTCTGCTCGATCAACTACGGGCTCAATTCGTACGCCAGCAACATCGTGCAGCCGCTGGCCAACGCCTGCGAAGAGCACGGCCTGACCCCGCCGCGCATCGTCACCGAGTGTGGCCGCGCGATGACCGCGCACCACGCGGTGCTGATCGCCAACGTCTCTGAAGTGGAGCAGGCGCAGGAAGGCCGCGTGCCGGACCAGCACGACGACGAGCCGGCCTCGATCCGCCACCTGCGCGAGATCCACGAGGAACTGGACACGCGCCCGGCGGTGGAACTGTTCCAGGAAGCGCAGCACTTCCACGCCGAAGGCCTGGCCAGCTACGCGCTGGGCCAGATCGACCTGCCGCAGCGTGCGCGCATCGACGATCTGTTCTACGCCATCGCCCACGGCGTGCGTGCGCGCCTGAGCTACGACGAAAAGAGCCACCGCCCGGCGCTGGATGAACTGAACGAGCGCCTGGTCGACAAGTACTTCGTCAACTTCAGCGTGTTCGAATCGATTCCCGATGCGTGGGCGATCGACCAGGTGTTCCCGATCGTGCCGATCGAACGCCTGAACGAGACCCCGGACCGCCGCGGCATCATCGCCGACATGACCTGCGATTCGGACGGCATGGTCAAGACCTATGTCGAGAACGAGAGCCTGGACACCTCGCTGCCGCTGCACGCGATGAAGCACGGCGAGAGCTACCGCATCGGTTTCTTCATGGTGGGCGCGTACCAGGAGATCCTGGGCGACATCCACAACCTGTTCGGCGATACCGACGCGGTGGAAGTGGTGGCCGATGCCGATGGCTACGCCATTACCCAGCAGCGCCGCGGTGACACCACCGATGTGATGCTGGACTACGTGGGCTACAAGCTGGACGACCTGCGTGCGGCCTACGCCCAACGCGTGGCGGCGGCCGAGCTGTCGCCGGAGCGTGCGCAGGAGCTGTCGCAGGCGCTGGAAGCCGGCCTGACCGGTTACACCTACCTGTCCGACGAACCGCTGGCGTGATGTCTGCAGTGCGCCGGGGATGACCCGGCGCGACCGATGCCGATGAGCGCGCGCGCGATCTTCCACCTGTTCCTGCATGCCGCCGTGCCAGCCCTGCTGGCATGGCTGTTCTGGCGCAAGCGATTCGCGTCCGCCTGGTTGCTGTTGCTGCTGGGCTGGATCATCGACCTCGACCACCTGCTGGCCGACCCGATCTACGCGCCCAACCGCTGCAGTATCGGCTTCCACCCGCTGCACACCGCACCGGCCATCGCCGTGTATGCGGGCCTGTGCGTGCCGAAGAAGACGCGGCTGGTGGGCATCGGGTTGATGATCCACATCGCGCTGGATGCCATCGACTGCTGGTGGATGCACCACCGCTGAGCGCTGTAGAGCCGAGCCCATGCTCGGCTGGCTCCCCTGAGCCGAGCATGGGCTCGGCTCTACAGCAGCGTTACGGCGCCGCCAGCGGCAGCTCCAGCCGCGCACGCAATCCGGGGTTCTCGTTGGACAGGCGCAGCGAGCCACCGTGGCTGGCCGCGATCTCCGCGGCGATCGCCAGGCCCAGGCCGCTGCCTTCCACCCGCTCGTCGAGGCGCACGCCGCGCTGCAGGACGCTCTCCAGATTGGCCTTGTCCAGGCCGGGGCCGTCGTCGCGCACTTCGATGTGCAGCCGGTCGTTCTGCGCCAGCGCACGCAGGCGCACTTCGCTCTGGGCCCACTTGCCGGCGTTGTCCAGCAGGTTGCCCAGCATTTCCTCCAGGTCGGTGACGGCGCCGGCAAAGGCGATACCGCGCGGCACATCCATCTGGAAGCGGATGCGGCGGCCGCCATGCACGCGGGTCATCAAGCGGCACAGGGCTTCGGCGGCCGGGGCCACCTCGCTGCTTTGCCGATGGTCGACGGCCAGGCCCGCGGCCAGGTAGCGGTCGATGCTGGCACGCATGCGCGCGCCCTGTTCGTGCAGGGTGCGGCGCCAGTCGCGGCCTTCGCCCTGGGCTTCGGCGGCCAGCACGCTCAGCGGGGTCTTCAGGGCATGGGCCAGGTCTTCGGCGCTGCTGCGTGCACGCGCCACCATGCGCTGGTGGTGGTCGAGCAGGGCATCGAGCTCATCGGCCAGCGGGGCGATTTCGCGGTCCAGCTGGCGGCGGTCGATGCGCTCTGCCTCGCCACGGCGGATGCGTTCGATCTGCTGGCCCAGCCCACGCAGCGGGCGCAGGCCGAAATGGACCTGGCTGGCCAGCACCGCCAGCCACGCCGCCACCAGGATGCCCAGCGCCAGCGCACTGCGGTTGCGGAAGGCGGCGACATCGGCGTCCAGCGCCTGCCGGTCATGCGCTACCAGGGCGACGTACGCCTGCGTGGCACGCGGCAGGCGCACCTGCTGCACGCGCGCGCGCAGCGACTGCTGCATCGGCCCGGACAGGTCACGCTCGGCCGGGCCCGCTGCGGTGGCGGGCAGGGTCTGGTCCCACAGCGATCGCGACTGCAGCAGCACCTTGCCGTGGCTGTCGGCGATCTGCCAGTACGCACCGGAAAACACCCGCTGGAAGCGCGCGTCGTTCGGCTCCTGGCGCAAGCGCAGCTGCCCGTCCGGATCGATCTCGGCCTGCGCCAGCAGGGTCAGCATGTCCTGCTGCAGCTCGCCATCCAGGCGGTCGCGCGCGCTGCGCTTGAACAGCTCGCCCAGCAGGACGCCGGCCAGCACCGAGACCAGCACCAGGCCGATACCGGCCACCAGCAGCAGCCGCCGGCGCAGCGAAGGTTGCCGCGCGCTCATGCTTCGGCCAGCCGCCAACCCTGGCCACGCACGGTATGGATGAGGTCCACGCCCAGCTTGCGGCGCACGCGCCCCAGCAGTACGTCCAGCGCGTTTGAATCGGGGTCGTAGCCGCTTTCGAAGATCTGCTCGCCCAGACGGTCGCGGCTGATCACGCTGCCGGCGTGGTGGATGAAATAACTCAACAGTCGGAACTCCTGCGGGCTCAGCGCCAATGCCTGGCCGTCCATTTCAAAGCGGCCGGCATTGACGTCCAGCTGCAGCGGGCCGCACTGCAGGCGGGGGCTGGCGTGGCCATGGCTGCGGCGGATCAGGGCGCGCAGGCGCAGCACCAGTTCATCGGCCTGGAAAGGCTTGGTGAGGTAGTCGTCGGCGCCGGCATCGAAACCGGCCAGCTTGTCGTGCCAGCGCCCGCGGGCGGTCAGCACCAGCACCGGGAAACTGCGGCCGTTGCCGCGCCAGCGTTCAATCACGCTCAGGCCATCCAGCCCGGGCAGGCCGAGGTCGACGATGGCGGCCTGCAGGTCCTCGATCTGGCCGATCTCTTCGGCCTGGCGGCCATCGGCCACGGCCTGCACCACGTAACCGGCCTGTTCCAGCAGCGGCTGCAGGCGTTGGGCCAGCGCCGCATCGTCTTCGGCCAGCAGGATGCGCATCAGTCGTCCAGTTCCGTTTTCAGCAGCCTGCCGTTACGCGCATCATAGTCCAGCTCCACCACCACGCCGTCGGCGCGCAGGATTTCCACCTCGTACACGCCATCGTCCAGTTCCACTTCCAGCAGCTGGCCAGGGTGGCGCGTGAGTGCATCGCGCACCACGCCTTCCAGCGCGACATAGCGGCCCTGCTGCACGGCCCGGCGCGCGACATCCTGCGCCGGGTCCTTGGCAGGCTGGGCGGCGGTCGTGGGGCTGGCCAGGGCCAGCAGCAGGGGCAGGGCGAAAGGAAGCAGCACGGTCGGTTGCGACAATACAGGGAGGAGGGCGCGAGTGTGCCGGTGTGTCCTAACCATTGGCTAACAGCGCTGGCTAAGGGGCTGTTAGCCAGGCCGGGCATCGTGGCGGTGCCGGGATGGTCCGGCACCGAACAGGAGAACCCCCATGTTGAAGTCGCTCACCCTCGCCACCGTCGTCGCCCTGGCCTTCGCCCCGGCCGTGCAGGCGGCACCGCTGGGCATGGCCCAGGTCGAACAGACCCTGCGCAAGGCCGGTTACACGCAGATCCATGAGATCGAGCGTGATGATGGCCTGTGGGAGGCGGATGTCAGCCGTGCCGATGGCCGCTTCAGCGAGGTCTATGTCGACCCGAAGACCGGCGAGATTTTCGACGAGCACGATGGCCGCGCGCTGCTGGGCACCGAGCAGGTGCTGGCCAAGGCACAGGCCCAGGGCCTGCGTGAGATCCATTCACTGGAACGCGATGGCGCGACCTGGTCGCTGGAAGCGCGCAACGCCCGCAACCAGCGCGTGGAGGTGCGCCTGAGCGGATACGACGGGCGGATCCTGCACAGCGAGCGTGATGGCTGGCTGGATTGACGTCGGTACCGGCCGGAGAATTGTGCAGCCTAGCATGGGATCGGCTCTACAGAGGCAGGCGGTAGGCTCGGCTCTACAGAGGCAGACGGTAGCGCCGGGCCATGCCCGGCGTGCGCAGCGGGAGCTGCTTACCAGCCGTACGGCGGCGGGTAATCCCAGTAACCCGGGCCACCGCGGCCATAGAAGCCACCGCCATATGGGCCGAAGCCCGGGCCGTTGCCTTCGCTGACATGGATGTTGAGGTTGACCCCGCGGGTCTTGCCCTCATCGGTGGTGTAGTTCTTGCTGAGGTTCAGCGTGGCGGCGTTGTAGTGCGAGTTGCCGTAGCCCTTGGAGTAGCCGATGCCGGTGGTGAAGCTGCCGGACACCTTCAGCTTGTCGTCGGTGACGTCGGCGATCCTGGCATCGTCGTGCACGCGCGGGCCGCTCTTGTCACCGTAATAGGTGCCGGGCGGGTCCTGCTGCACGGTCGGGTCGTTGAGGTAGCGCATCGGTGCCTGCGGCACGGACAGGTCCAGGCCGTTCGACTGCGGGGCCGTGGCGCCCGCGGCGGACTGGGCAAGGACGGTCCCGGGCAGGCTGGCCAGGCACAGCAGCAGGGTCAGGGGACGGATCATCACGATGCTCCAACAGGCAGGGACCGCGCCACGCGCGGCGGTACAGGCCGACGCTAACAGGCGCAGCTTGAATGATGCCTGTCGCCGGCCCGTAGAGTCGAGCTTGCTCGACTGCCCGTAATCCAGTCGAGCAAGCTCGACTCTACGGCAAGCGGTCGAACCCGAAAAGATCCTGCAGCGGGTGCCGCCGCCGCTCGATCCGTGCCCGCAGCAGCCCCGCACCGATCATCGAATAGGTGATGCCGTTGCCGCCGTAGGCCATGGCCAGGTGAACGCGCGGCCCCCACTGCGGGTGCGGACCGAAGAACGGCAGGCCGTCGGCGGTCTCGGCGAACGTGCCGGCCCAGGAAAACGCCGGGGTCGGCTGCAGCTGCGGGAACCAGTGCTGCAGCTGCTTCATCAGCTGCTTCGCCTTGCCCTGCACCCGCCGGTCGCGGCGCGCCGGGATGTCGATGGCATCGTCCAGCCCGCCCACCAGCAGCCGGCCCGCGCCGGTGGCGCGCAGGTACAGGTAGGGGCGCGCACTTTCCCACACCATCGTGCGCTGCAGCGGCCCCAGCACCCCGGCATCGATGGGGTCGGTGATGAAGGCGTAGCTGCTGCGGTTGCGTGCGACCCGCTGGTCGATCCAGCGCTGGTTGGCGTAGCCCATCGCGAGCACGACGTGCCGGGCGCGGATCGTCGCCCCGGCTTCGGTGCGGGCGGTGACGCCGCGCGCGGTGGCGTCCAGGCGGTGCAGCACCGTGCGGTCATGCACATGGCCGCCGCGGCGGCGCACGCGCTTGAGCAGGCCATAGGTGAGGCAATACGGATCGACCCGCGCGGCTTGGCGGGTCAGCAGCGCCCCGCCGGCGTCCACGCCAAAGCGCTGCTGCAGGTCGTCCGGTTCCAGCCAGCGCGCATCCAGCCCGGCCTGCCGGCGTGCGGCGCCCTCGGCCATCAGCACCGGCACGTCGCGGTGGCGGCTGGCCAGGTACAGGCTGTCCATGCGCTGGAAATCGACGTTCTTCAGCCCGCGCGCCACCTCGCCCAGGGCCGGGATGGCATCGGCGCAGGCGCGGTAGGCCAGTTCGGCGGCGTCGGCACCGTACTGGCGGGCCAGGTCCAGCAGGTGGGTGTCGATCTCGTACTGCAGCAGCGCGGTGCTGGCGGCGGTGCTGCCCCAGCCGATGTCGCGCTGCTCGATCAGCGCCACTTCGTGGCCGTGGCCGGACAATTCATCCGCGATCAGCGCGCCGGTGACACCGCCGCCCACCACCAGCACATCGCAGCGCAGGTCCTGCTGCAGCGGCGGGAAGGCCTGGATCAGCCCGTTGCTTACGGCCCACCACGGATAGCCGCTCTTCAGGTCCATGGGGCGGGCTCAGGCAGTGGGGTGGCCGGTATGCGGGGTGTGGATCAGTTCGGACAGATCGAAGCCCTGCTGCTGCGCGGTGGCCAGATAATGGTCGCGCACGGTGGCATCCAGCTGCGGTTCGCGGGCCAGCAGCCACAGGTACCTGCGATCCGGGCTGCCGACCAGGGCGACGCTGTAGTCCGGGGCCACCTGCACCACCCAGTAGTCGCCCTTGGTGAAGGGCAGCCAGCGCAGGCCCTTGGGCAGGAAGCTCACGGCCAGGCGGGCGCTGTCATTGTCCACCGGGCAGGCTTCGCCGATGGCTTCCTCCACCTCGCCGTCCATGCGGCAGCGGTTGTGCACCTGCACGTTGCCGTTGTCGAGCAGCTGGTAGTGGGCGGACACATCGGTGCAGCCGTCCGGCTCGTGGCGCATGGGCAGGCGTGCGATCTCGTACCAGGTGCCCAGGTAGCGGGGCAGCTTGAGGTCGGCGACGGTCTTCAGCGGCGGGTGGTCGGTCATGGACAGGCGGGGCGGTACGCGTTGGGAACGGACCCCCACCATGCCGCCGGGCTCGCCATGGGCAGGTGAAACCGGGGCGAGCGCCACGTCCAGAACATTGCGTCGCCCGCGCAACGTGCCAGTGCCCGCCGGTGCGGCGCTATGCTTGCGCCAGCGCCGCGTTTTTTCCCATACCCGCGAAGTGGAGGTGCCGATGTACCAGGTGATCCTGTTGAAGAGTGAAACCGCGTTTGCCCGCGAGCAGTGGCCGCAGGTGGACGATGTGGTCGATTATGAAGGCGTCAGCTACAGCCTGCGCGCCGGCCCGCGGCAGCCGCTGCCGACCGGCCACGACTGGCATCCCATCGCGGTGTACGCGCCGGATGAGATCAGCGAAGAAGAATTCCAGGACTGGTACGCGCTGCAGCAGCCCCAGGTGGAAGAGCTGCGGTTGAAGTACTGAGGGCCGGGTAGAGTCGACCGTTGGTCGACTGCTTCTGGCGGGACGCCCTGGAAATCCCGCGCTGCGCGCGGCAGTCGACCAACGGTCGACACTACCTCCGTCGCCGAGGTTCGCAGCGCCCTCCATCCAGCCTTTACCAGCCGTGCCGTATAGTCGCGCGCAGGCGCGGTGGTCCGCGCGAACCGGTGTGGCTGGCTTGCTTTCCTTCTTCCGAACGATCCTGGGGCGTGGCCCTTCGCTGGCGCTGCTGTTGTGTGGCGCGCTGTTGCTGGCCGCGCCGGTGCAGGCCCAGGATGATGACCCGACGCCGAAGCAGCAGCTGGCCCAGTTCGATGCCAGCCTGAAAGAGGTGGATCGCAAGCGCGATGCCGCCGAGGCCACGGAAACGCTGGCGATGCTGTCCGAGACCGCATCGCAGGTGCGCCGCGATGCCGAGGCCCTGGAAAAGAGCCTGCAGCCGCAGCTGGACCAGTTGACCGAGCAGCTGGCCCAGCTGGGCACGGCACCGGAGGGCACCACCGAGCCGCCGGAGCTGGCGACGCAGCGGCGCAACCTGACCCGCCAGCGTGATGCGCTGGCGTCTTCAATCGCGCAGGCAAAAGCCAGCGCCGTGCGTGCCGGCCAGCTGGCCACCGACATCGAGAAGCAGCGCACCGCACAGCGCACCGAGGAACTGGGCCAGAAGGTCGATTCGCCGCTGTCGCCGTCGCTGTGGCGCAAGGTCGCCAAGCAGCTTCCGGTGGATATCGCGCGGGTCACGCCGCTGGCCGCACAGGGCCGTGATGCCCTGGTGGCCGCGCTGAACAAGGAAGGCTGGGGGACGCCGCTGCTGGGCCTGCTGGCCGCGCTGGTGATGATGTTCCCGCTGCGCCTGTGGCTGCGCGCGCTGGGCCGGCGCTTCGCCGCCTCCGACCGTGCACCCGATGGACGCCTGCGCCGCTCCGGCCTGGCCATGTGGCTGCTGCTGGTCGGCACCCTGCTGCCGGGCTATGCGGTGGTGGTATTCATCGCGTCGCTCAACGCCATCGGCGCCATCGCCCCGCGCCTGCAGAACGTGGCCGACGGCGTGGTGCAGGCCACCTTCGTGGCGGCCTTCATTGCCGCGCTCAGCGCCTGCCTGCTGGTGCCGACGCGGCCCTCGTGGCGGCTGTTGAACCTGGATGACACCGCCGCGTTGAAGCTGCGCAAGTACGCCTGGGGTGCGGCCGCGCTGGCCTGGTTCAGCACGGTGCTGGTGGCCATCGACCGGGCCACGCGCACCAGCGACGTCACCACGGTGGCGCTGGACGGCGTGATCGCGCTGACCTACCTCGGCCTGATCATGGCCATGCTGGTCACCTTGTCGCGCCTGCACCGCCGCCAGAATGCCGAAGCCGAGGCCAAGCTGGAGGCGCAGGCCGATGGCGTGGGTGCGGCAGTGCCGGTACGTCGCAGCAGCTGGCTGGTGCTGGCGCGCGTCGCCGGCAACCTGGCCGTCACCGCCGCCATCATCGCCAGCCTGCTGGGCTACGTGAACTTCGCCAAGTTCGTCAACGAGCAGTTGATTGGCGGTGCCATCGTGGTGCTGGCGGCGATGCTGCTGTTCAAGTTTGTCGATGACTTCAGCACCTGGCTGCTCAACGCCGACAGCAAGGTCGGGCAGACCATCCTGCTCAGTACCGGCCTGAGTGTTTCGCGGCTGGAGCAGGCCGGCGTGCTGTTGTCGGCCATGCTGCGCACCCTGGTGGTGCTGATCGCGCTGCTGGCCCTGGCTGCGCCGTTCGGCAACGTCGGCACGATCGTCGAGCGTATTGCCGCGCTGGCCAACGGCATCACGATCAACAAGGACCTGACGCTGCAGCCCGGCCGCATCGCCACCGGCGTGCTGGTGCTGCTGGTGGGCGTTGGCCTGACCCAGCTGATGCAGCGCTGGCTGACCGACACCTACCTGCCCAAGACCGAGCTGGACCTGGGCGCGCGCAATTCGATCAGCACCATTGCCGGTTACGTCGGCATCATCCTGGTGGGCCTGTGGGCGCTGACCGCGATGGGCCTGGACATGAAGAACCTGGCCCTGCTGGCCAGTGCGTTGTCGGTGGGCATTGGTTTCGGCCTGCAGGCGATCATCCAGAACTTCGTGTCGGGCCTGATCCTGCTGGCCGAGCGCCCGGTGAAGATCGGCGACTGGGTGAAGCTGGGTGACCAGGAAGGCGACATCCGCCGCATCAACGTGCGTTCGACCGAGATCCAGGTGGGCGACAAGTCGACGCTGATCGTGCCGAACTCGGAGCTGATCACCAAGACCATCCGCAACATGACGATGGGCAACAACCAGGGCCGCATCCAGATCCAGTTCGCGGTGCCGACCAGCACGGACGTGGCGGGCCTGAAGCAGGCGCTGCTGGATGCCTATGGCGCGCACCAGGCGGTGCTGGCGCAGCCGGCGCCGTCGGTGTTCATCGACAGCATTGCCGGCGGCCAGATCACGTTCAACAGCTTCGCCTACGTGGCCAGCCCGAGGCAGGTGTATGGCACGCGCAGCGATCTGTATTTCAGCCTGCTGCAGATACTGGCCGAGCGGGGGATCCCGCTGTCGACGCCGACTGACATCCACCTGGTACGCGATACCCCGCCGGAGTAAAAGGGGGGGTCTTTTTGCAGGGCTTGCAGCCCTGCACCTGCAAAATCAACGTCAACGTCAAAAGCGGGTTTCCTGCGGGATGGCGGACCCACCCCGCCTTCGACAGTTCTCTGCGATCTGTCGGAACGGCGTTCTGCTCTGGTGGGTGCCGACCGTTGGTCGGCACACTCTGA